>NZ_FQUR01000009.1 GCF_900129115.1 Thermoanaerobacter uzonensis DSM 18761
ATAGTAACGGTAATAAAACCCGTGCTTTTTTAGTTTTACTCTACACTTGCAATCGGGATAAGGACATCTATCTGGCAGGGCAGGGAAATTGTAATCTTTACCCTTTCGTAAATACTCTTCAATGTTATCAACATGGAAAACTATTTGCATAAGTAACCTCTCCAATTAAAATTAATGCTAAAGGAATCTGAAAAAATTTTTTAAATTCCTTTAGCATTAATTTTATCACAAGATTATTTAATCTGAAAAATTTTATCGGTTTTGGGCTAAATTAATTTGAGAAATGACAATTTTATTCAGCGTCCTCTCACACCACCGTACGTACCGTTCGGTATACGGCGGTTCATTAGGAATTGTGTACAATTAGATATCTTTGGGATAAACTCTTATAACCTATGCTTTCAAAGTATTTATTTGTAAGAGTCTTATTTAGGATTGGGCTATTGGATATTCTCCAGTAGCCTTTCCTTGTATTGGCGTATTCCCAGGCTTTTTGTTCTTCTACTCCTAGTTTTACTAAGTTATCATGCTTCGTTTTTATCTTCTTCCATTGTTTCCATATACATGCCCTTAGTCTTCGCCTTATCCATTCGTTAAGGGTTTTCATTATGCTTTTCGCGTCTGCTAATCCAAAATAGTTGACCCATCCTGTTGTTATTTGATTTAGTCTTTTTATTCTGTTTTCCATGCTTATTCCCTTGTTCCGATTGGTTATTTCTCTTACTTTTCCCTTAAACCTTTTGATGGATTTTTCATGGATTCTTATTCTTACTTCGTTTTCTTTTGTATAGAATGAAAATCCAAGAAATTTTCTTCTCCATGGTCTATCTACAGCACTTTTTGCTTCATTGACTTTTAGTTTTAATTTGCTTTCTATGAATTTCTTTATGCTTCTCATTACTCTGTTTCCTGCAGACCTGCTTTTTACATATATGTTGCAGTCATCTGCATATCGGCAGAATTTATGCCCTCGTTTCTCAAGTTCTTTGTCTAGTTCGTCCAACATTATGTTTGCTAATAGGGGACTTAATGGCCCTCCTTGGGGTGTTCCTTCTTCTGTTGATACTTTGATTCGAAATTAGTCCTATAGGTATTATTCAAATTTTTCAGTGTTCCTTCTTCTGTTGATACTTTGATTCCGTTTATCATTACTCCTGATTCTAGGTATCTTCGTATTAACTTTAGTACCCTTTTGTCTCCTATCCGCTTTTCTAGTTTGGACATTATTATGTCGTGGTTTACTCTGTCAAAGAACTTTTCTAAGTCCATATCTACAACCCACGTGTATCCTTCATTTATGTATGCTTCTGCGGCTTTTATTGCGTCTTTTGCACTGCGTCCTGGTCTGAATCCATAACTGCTATCAGAAAATGTATGGTTGTAGACTTTATTTAGTATTTGGGCTATTGCTTGTTGTATTAGTCTGTCTAGTACTGTAGGTATTCCTAGTAGTCTTACTCCTCCATCTGGTTTGGGAATTTCTACTCTTCGCACTGGTTGTGGTTTGTATTTCCCCTCCAGCAGTTGTTGTTTTATGGTTTAAAGTTTTCTTTGAGATACGGTAGAAGTTCATCTACTTCCATCCCATCGACTCCATGGCTTCCTTTATTTGCAACAACGCGCTTGTATGCTGCTTCCATGTTCCTTCGTTCTACTATCATTTCAAGCATCTTGCTGGTATATCTTTGTACTTCGTTTCTTCCATCTTCCGACGCCGATGATATACTATGCACTTCCGTTGTCTTTTGAAATTCCATTTCTCTATTCAACGGATAGCCTCTTTGTTGAGTTGTCTGCAGTCTCTGCATATCTTTCGAGTCCATAAGATTTCCAAAACCTCCTAACGTTCGGTCCTTCCTTATCTATTCATGTCTAGATAAGTACTATGACCTCTGCTGACTTCTCAAGGTTCAGCCATACATCCCTGCATGGGTTGTCACTTCAGATTTTACTTCCATGACTTATCCTTGAGACCTCCCCGGGTAAGAACGATAACTTTCATCTCATCTATCTGCCAGATTTACTGTATGGGATTTGGGTAGTGTTGGACTTCGTTTTGTTACGCAAACTCATCCATCCCAATTCAGCCTCTTATCTGGTTCTTGTTCATCAGACCGAGATTTTGCCTTAAGCTTCCTTCAGATTCCACCTCACGATGGACACCCTTGCGGTTCGGCTAGTGGTTCCCACTACCAAGCCCACAGCGGACTTTCACCGCCTAGTTATCGCCCATGCCGGGCGCACGTCAAAAAACCCCACCGCAAAGGGTGGGATCAAAATGTCTCTACTACTTTCTCCACATTCATTTTCTCTTTTATAATACTTTTTGATAAATTATTCAAACTAGTCTAGAAACAATATCAGCTATCCCACTTAAATCAAGATGTATTACAGTGTGGATAAGCTTTATTTTTTAGTTAAATATTTTCTAATGTCAACAGCAACAGCAGATACAATAATAGCTCCCTTGATTATTAATTGCCAATAAGGATTCATACCAATAAATGTTAATCCATAGTTAATAACAGTAAACAAAAGAACACCCACTATGACGCCCGGAACTGTGCCAACCCCTCCTGATACTGACCATCCACCAACAACACAGGCAGCTATTGCGTCTAATTCATACATAGTTCCATATTCACTAGTTGCTCCTCCTGTTCTTGCAGCTTCAAGTGCACCAGCAATAGCGTATAAAGTCCCTGCGATAGCAAATAGCCATAAAATATGTTTCTTTACATCAACACCTGATACAACTGCCGCTTCTCTATTTCCACCAATTGCATATAAATTTTTACCAAAACTTGTTTTATTCATAATTATCCACATAATTATGGTAATAACAACAGCAATAATAACAACATATGGAATCCCAAGAAATCCTCCTGTACCTAATTCAAGAAAATCTTTTCTAAGACCAGCAATTGGCTGTGAATTATTAGGAGGTAAGCTAAAATAAATATTATCTGCTCCATAAGCAATAACCATAGTACCTAAAGTTGCAATAAAAGGAGGTACATTAAATCTTGACACAACAAATCCATTTAACAGTCCAAATAGCAACCCAACTATAGCAGTTATTAAAAGCGGAACTAACAATGGAAGTTGTGGTAAATGTGGAAAAAATCTTGCTGAGTAATTTGGGTCTTGCAAAAGTGATGCAGAAAGTACTGCCGCAAGTCCGACTAAACGCCCTGCAGAAAGATCTGCACCTCCTATCAAAATAGCAAGAGAAGCTCCCAACGCAATAATAATCCTCGTAGAACTTTGAACGAGAATATCTCTAAAAACTCTTACCGATATAAAAGAAGGATCTTTAATAGCAATAACTATAATTAATAATAGTAATACAAAATATATTGCATATTGACTTAAATACGTTTTAATTTTGTTGTTCATCAATATCTCCTCCGTCTTAGTTTGTATATTTACTAGCAAGGCGCATTATTTTTTCTTCAGTTGCCTCTTCTTTATCAAGGATTCCAGATAAATAGCCTTCACACATCACCATTATTCTATCTGCCATTCCTAAAAGTTCAGGCATCTCAGATGATATCATTATAATACTTTTGCCTTGCATTGTAAGTTCATTCATAATTGTATATATTTCATACTTCGCACCAACATCGATTCCTCTTGTTGGCTCGTCAAGTATTAATATTTCAGGAGAAGTAAGCAGCCATCGGGCTAAAAGTACTTTTTGTTGATTCCCACCTGATAAATCCCTTATCAAAGTTCTTAATGATGGTGTTTTAATTCTTAAAGTTTTTACCATTTGTGTAGTGTCATCTTTCCTTATTTTATCATTAAGTAACAAAAAACGGCCTATATATTTTGATATATTAGCAATCGTAGCATTTTCTGTTATATTTAAATCTGGGAAAATCCCAGTAGAACGTCTTTCTTCAGTAAGTAATGCCAATCCATATCTTTTTGCATCAATAGGCGATCTAATAACAGCTTCTTTCCCTTTAATAAATATTTTCCCTGACGCTATTGACCTTAATCCAAATATAGCTTCTACCAGTTCGGTACGCTGAGAACCTACTAACCCACCTATACCTAAAATTTCGCCTTTCCTAAGTTCAAAAGAAACATTTTTAAATGATTTTGGTAATGGCGATGTTAAATTTTCAACTTTCAGAATAATTTCTCCTGGCCTACTATTCCTTATTGGAAATCTGTTAGTCATCTCACGTCCAACCATTTTTGATATTATCATGTCTTCCGTTAATGCTTCAGTATCCCATGTGCCAACCACTTTTCCATCACGCATAATAGTTACTTCATCCGCAATTTCAAAAATTTCATCGATTTTATGAGATATATAAATTATTGAAACACCTTCTTTTTTTAAAGTACGTATAAGGTCAAATAAATGAGCAACTTCGTTTTCTGTCAGAGAGGATGTTGGTTCATCCATAATTATAATTTTTGCATTATAAGAAATTGCTTTAGCTATTTCTATATATTGAATCTTTGATGCTGACAAATTTTTGACTAATTCATTTGGTTTAATGTCTATATCTAACCTAGATAAAAGTTTTTCCGTTTCTACGTACATTTTCTTTTCATCAACTAATTTCATAAATCCATAATTTTTTATAGGAAACCTCCCAAGCCATATGTTTTCCATTACATTTCGATCTCTTACAGGATGTAATTCCTGATGTATCATAGAAATTCCAAGATCCAAAGCCTCTCTAGAATTTTTTATGGTAATTTTTTGCCCATTTAATACTATTTCGCCTGAATCAGGTTCATAAATACCAAAAAGACATTTCATTAAAGTAGATTTTCCTGCACCATTTTCCCCCATAATTGCATGTACTGTTCCTTTACGAACTTTAAGTGTTACATTATCCAAGGCTTTTACTCCTGGAAACTGCTTTGAAATATTGTTCATTTCTAATACGAATTCATTAGCAGCCATTTTTATGCCTCCTGCTTCTGCCATTAAAAATTTTTCTAAAGCAAGGGACATTGAAGCCCTTGCTTTAGAAATTTATAAAAACATAATATTGGCCATTAAATTTTATTGTAGAGCATCATTAATATTATCCTTTGTAATTTTCTTATAAGGAATCCATACATATTTGCCATCAGTAATATCGTAACCGATATTCTCTTTAGTCGGTGTTTGCCCTTGTGCAAGAACGTAAGCAATATTAAATGTAGCTTTAGCTTGATTTTTAGCATCATTTAGAACTGTACCTAGCAATGTACCATCTTTAAGAGCTTGCACTCCTGGAACTGTTGCATCTACTCCAACTACAGGAATATATTTACCATTTTTGAAATAGCCTGCTTCTTTAAGTGCTTGAATAGCACCAAGCGCCATATCATCATTATTAGCAAATACTGCTTCAATCTTATCTCCATATGCAGATAACCAAGCAGCCATCTTGTCATGTGCTGTTACTCTATCCCAATTTGCATAATCTTGTGCAAGGCATTTAACTTTAATACCTGCTTCTTCGACAGTCTGTATAGAATATTTTGTTCGAAGTATAGCATCTTGATGCCCTGGTTGTCCCATCAGCATAACGTACTCCATAACACCATCATGATTCTTATCAGCTTCTGGATGTGATTTCCAATAATCTGCCATTATTTGCCCTTGCAAAATACCAGATTGCTCTGCTTTAGCTCCTACATAGTAAACTTTATCCCAAGATTGCATATCTTGTGGTAATGGCTCTCTATTGAAAAACACAACTGGAATATTTGCTGCTTTAGCTTTGCTAATAATAGTACCCGCAGCAGTTCTATCAACTGGATTAATTGCAAGTGCATCTACATGTTTTGTTATAAAAAGATCGATTTGATTATTTTGAGTAGGCTGTGAATTTTGACTATCTACCATATTAAGCTGAGCTTTACCTTGCGCATCTTCATTCATAGCATTTCTTACACTTGTCATAAAAGTATCATCAAATTTGTAAATTGCTACACCTATAACAGGTAATTTTTTGTTGTTGGTATTACTGCTTGTACTGCTTCCCGCATTTTGCTGAGAATTACTAGTTGATGTAGTATTACTGGAATTACCACATCCAGTAAGTACTATTGAAATAACAAACATAAGCAAGGCAACATAAGTTAATAGTTTTCTCATAAATTGTTTCTCCTCCTTTTTTGTAATTAAGAAATTTAAAATTAAGAGTCAATTAAGATTTTATGCTTTCTATTTTATTTTTAAATTTGTCTTTATTCGTAAAACGCTTTACCACCTTCTTTCACAATAAAATTTCTCTATGGAAGAATTATAAGTAGATTTCAGCGAACGTTATCAATTAATATAATCTTCTTTAAAAATTCTAATTAATCTAATTTAGACACTTTCTAAACTTATCACTCTGGTATAATAGTTTATTAAAACACTTTTATTATTATTGTTATTTATTGCAATTTTATTATTATATATTCCTTCTGTAAACATTTTAATTCACTTTTCAAAAACTAATTCTTTAAACTTTATTTTTTATTTTAACTAACTCCTATATTATATATTCGACATGAATTCAAAAATTCCTTCTTCGAAAGCGTAATTTATTAAAAATTTTTATAAACTTTTTGTAACCAAAAATTTACTTCCTGCAATATTTTTCTACAACCTCATCAAATGCACCTTCATCTATATCTTTTACATTTACATTATTGTAAAGCTCCCATTCTTCAATATGCTCAACAGTTTCACCGGGCTGTAATTTTGTAAATGGACTTAATGTTTCTATTTCAAGCATCCAATCGTTTGTATATGTTTCAAAAGATACGCCAAAGTCAGGATATGTTGCGTCGTGCTGTGGATAATACCTTTTTACAAAAAGATGTCCTCCTCTTGCGTAAGCTGCCCAGCCTTCTTGATTGTTAATTCCTAACTTAAAGGGAGCTTTGTTATTAGGATCTTGTTTCAGTGCAATATATTTTTCTCCCCAATACACCCTTTTGTCATTCATTTTAGAATAAGGCCAGAGCACAATTTGCCTATTGGGAAGTAAATCTGTATCTTTATTTGGTTGAGGAATTATTTCGATGCCTTCTGTAGCAAGTACTGTTATTGTCCATGCTGAAAGCTCAATAGGCCATGCTCCAAGATTAGTTATCCTGTGTATAAGCCTAACTTTGTTCTCATCAGGGCTTAAGATTATATCGATTTGCTTTTGTGTGTTAACCCATTTTTCTGGCTTTTGAATAAGTCTCATACCGTTTTCTATTTCATGCCAATCAACTTCATCGTTGTCTGGTACATATGTCCTCTTTCTGTCTTCGGGGCTGTGCCACAGTCTATGGCCGCCATAATATCTGTATTCGTCACCTCCTTTTAAGCCAATAGTTTTAGGGTCCAAATTAAATTCGTTTACATCATTTTCAAATCCAAACCTTACAATTCTTGGGCCTATATCAGTTGTAGCCACAACATCAATAATGCCATTGGACAGTTTTATACTGTTTTCCCACCCTAAAAAGTTCATTTTGTCAATTTTTATTGCCATACTATTCTCATTCCTTTCTGCGTAATTTTTTATTTTTTTCATTACCTCAGTAGGTAAGATTCTTGGCTGCGCTCAGAATGACAGAGAGAGGTTACAATACTTCATCCATGACCATATTGGCAGCGCCGATGAGTGTAGCATCATCACCTAATTCAGCAAAAGCTATTCTGCAGGAAGAAAATGAATTCTCAAAAGTGCGCTTTTTAGCAGTTTCTATGATGATATCTTCAATAAGCTCACGTGCCTGCACAATCCCTCCCCCTATCAAAATGAGCTCTGGGTTAAATGTATTTATTGTATTGGCTATACCTATTCCTAAATATCTTCCTATAGTTTTTAAAGCATTGACTGCTAATTTATCGTTTAGTTTTGCTGCCTCGTATATAATCTCAGGAGTAACACTGTCTAACATCCCTTCTGCCATTTGATACACAATAGAATCCATACCCTCTTTAATAGATTTAACAACTAAATTCACTAAGGCTTTCTCTGAAGCCAATGCTTCAAAACAACCGTAATTGCCGCAACTACATTGTGGCCCTGCTACATCAATAGTTGTATGCCCTATTTCACCAGCACCGTCACTGGCTCCAGTATATATCCTACCATTTATAAGTATTGCTGAACCTATTCCATAGCCAACCTTTAAAAATATCATATTTTCAACATCTTTTGCTTTGCCCATGTGAAATTCTCCTAAAGCCATAGCTCGCACGTCATTTATAATATAAGTAGGTATTCCAAACCTCTCTTCTACAATTGATTTTAAAGGAACATTTCTCCACCCAATATTAGGTGCAAATACAGATATACCTTCTTTCATTTTTACAGGTCCTCTAACTACAATTCCTATCCCCGATACATTTTGTGGAGATTCTTTTATTGCTTTATCAAGAACAGATGTCAACAATTCTAAAACTTCTTCTTGCTTTAAACCTCTAATAGAATTCTTCTCTTTCTTTTTTGTTTTAAGTTCTGCATCAAGAGTATATTGATGTAAGTTGTAGGTGCTTATATGAATGACAATAATACTCATAAAATCAGGATTTAATTTGATAAGTACAGGAGGCCTTCCACCATTTGATTCGCCAACTTTGTACTCCATCACAATATTTTCAGCAATGAGTTTATTTACAATGTTAGTCACCGTCGGCGGCGTTAAATTTGTCTCTTTGGCAATATCCGCTCTTGAAATAGGTCCCATTTTTCTTATGATATTTAATATAACTGATTCGTTCATTCCTTTTAACAATTTGTAGCTGACTGGTATTAAGTTTTCCATTTATACCCCTTCCTTTACCCTCTCTTAAAGCCATTTGGATGATTTTTGTGCCACATCCAAGCACTTTCAATTATTTCTTCTAAAGATGGATGTTTTGGCACCCAACCTAACTCTTCTATTGCCTTTTTGGAAGATGCCACAAGTACTGCAGGATCCCCGGGACGGCGCCCAGCAACTTCTGCTGGAATAGGATGCCCTGTCACTTTTCTTGCAACTTCTATCACTTCCTTTACACTAAAACCTTCTCCATTTCCCAGGTTATAAATTGCGCTATTATTGTCTTTTCTCAATTTATAAAGCGCAAGTATATGTGCATCTGCTAAATCCATCACGTGAATATAATCTCTTATACATGTCCCATCTTTAGTAGGATAATCATCACCATAAATCATTATCTTTTCTCTTTTCCCAAGTGCAACCTGAAGTATAATCGGTATAAGGTGCGTCTCAGGCGAATGGTCCTCTCCAATCTCGCCTGTTTCAATAGCCCCTGCAACGTTAAAATATCGCAAAGCGACGTATTTGATTCCATAAGCACTGTCTGCCCATTTTAGCATCTTTTCAACGGCAAGCTTTGTCTCACCATAAGGGCTTGTGGGATTAGTTCTATCTTCCTCTTCTATTGGAATTCTCTCTGGTTCTCCATATGTTGCAGCTGTTGAAGAAAACACGATTTTGTTGACATTGTGTTTCTTCATCGCTTTTAAAAGGCTCAATGTCCCGCATACGTTGTTTTCATAATATTTAAATGGCTCCTCTACACTTTCTCCCACAAGTGAAAAAGCTGCAAAATCAATTACCGCTTCAATTTCATTTTCTGTAAATACCTTGTCTAAAAAAGCTTCATCCCTTAAATCGCCTATATACAGTTTTCCTCCCAAAACAGATTCCTTATGTCCTGTGACAAGGTTATCTACAACGACAACTTCTTCATTTCTCCTTAAAAGTGCTGCAACTGTGTGGCTTCCAATATAACCTGCACCACCGCATACTAAAACCGCCATATTTTTACCTCCTTCAGTATTTAATTTCTCCTGCTCCTTCACCTACTCCCGTTATATAGACTGTTGGCCTGTAGCCTATTTTTTGAGTGTAATTGTGAGTAACCACTTCTATAAATTCCTCTACTGCATCCTTTTTTACAATGCTTACAGTGCAGCCACCAAAGCCTGCTCCAGTCATACGGGAACCTATTACTCCCTTTAATTTTAACGCTTCTTCTACCAAAGTGTCCAGTTCTTTCCCTGTAACTTCGTAATCATCTCTCAAAGAATTGTGAGATTCAATCATTAATTCTCCAAATTTGATTAAGTCTTTATCATTAAGTGCTTTTACTGCATCTAAAACTCTTTTATTTTCAGTTATAACATGCTTTGCCCTTTTTCTAAGCACTTCGTCAGGTACCAAATCTTTGTATTCTTCAAATTGTTCAATTGTAATTTCAGATAGATTTTTTACAGGCAAAGCCTTTTGAAGATATGAAAGGGCCTTTTCACATTCACTTCTTCTTTCATTGTATTTTGAATCCAAGAGCCCTCTCCTTTTATTTGTATTTGTTATCAAAATTTTATAACCTTCTAACTTCAAAGGCACGTATGAATACTCTAATGTATCGCTTTTTAATAAAATAGCATGGTCTTTTTTACCCATTCCAACAGCAAATTGGTCCATTATGCCACAATTTACCCCAACAAAAGTATTTTCTGCTTTTTGACACAATTTCACCAATTTTATTCTGTCAATATTTAAATTGAAAACTTCATTAACTGCAACAGCAGTAACCAGCTCTATTGAAGCAGATGAGGAAAGTCCAGCGCCATTTGGAATGTTGCCTTCAAACACAATTTCAAATCCAGAAAAGTCATACCCCTCATCCTGTAACACTTTTAAAACCCCTTTGGGGTAGTTGGCCCAATCATGGCTTTTATCAAAATTGAGTGCATCAAGGTCTACTTCCACCTTTAAATCGAAATTTAAAGAAGCCATGAAGACTTTTTTGTCATTTCTTTTTCTAATCGCAGCATATGTTCCAAAGTCAAGGGCACAAGGAAATACATAGCCTCCATTGTAATCTGTATGCTCTCCTATTAGATTTACTCGTCCCGGAGAATAGAAAAGCCTTATTTCAGCATCATTTTTACCGTAGAATTTTTCAAGTGCTTCAATTACAGCCGTTTTCATTTAAGGTCTCCTTTCATATCTATTTTTTCAAAGCCTACTGTTTTTATAAATTTTTCAAAGGCTTTTTTCCCTTTTTCATCTCTTTTAAACACTCCTGCATCTAAAAGAACCTTCAAAAATTTATTTCCAACCTCCTGTTTTATATAATTTTCGGCTTCTTCCCTAGTGCAGTTAGTTCCATATTTTAGAAGCAATTCTTCAATCCATGGAATATGTTTGTATAGAGGACTGCTTTCACCATACAAGTCTGGGCTAAATTTTTCTTCCCCTATTAAAAATTTAATAATTTCCTCCAGCTCAAATTTCAGCCTTCCTGGCAAAACTGCTAATCCCATAACTTCTATAAGTCCAATGTTTTCTTTTTTTATATGATGAAGTTCCTCATGAGGATGGAAAATTCCATAGGGGTATTCATCTGTTGTCCTGTTATTCCTAAGGACAAGGTCAATTTCAAATTCCCCCTCTTTATTAATCCTCGCAATTGGTGTAATCGTATTGTGAGGAATGAGTTCCCCATTCTTTTTAGTATATGCCAATATGTCACAGGATTCATCACTATAGTCCTTCCAGGTATTCAATATATGTGAAGAAAGCTCTATTAGTTTATCCCTGTCTTTACTTGAAAGGCGAATGGCAGACATAGGCCATTTGACTATTCCTGCTTTAATGTTAGGATATTGAGGATGTATAAAGTATTCTTCTATAGGAGCCTCTTCCATGGGAAAAACGTGCCTTCCCCCTTGAAAATGTTCATGGGATAAAATCGAGCCTCCCACAATTGGCAAATCCGCATTGGAGCCCATAAAATAATGGGGAAATTGTTCAATAAAGTCAAAAAGCCTCACAAAAGTTTTTTCTGATATTTTCATTGGAATATGGGATTCATGAAGTAAAATGCAGTGCTCATTGTAATATACATAAGGTGAATACTGGAAATACCATTGCTCTCCTGCAACTTTTACCGGGATTATTCTTAAGTTTTGCCTTGCTGGATGATTTAAATTTCCCGCAAAACCTACATTTTCAATGCACAAAAGGCACTTTGGATATCCTGACTGAGGAATTTTCTTTGCCGCCTCAATTTCTTTTGGATCTTTTTCTGGCTTAGAAAGATTTATAGTGATTTCTAAAGAACCGTATTCTGTGGGAGTACTCCAATATAAATTTTGTGAAGTTCTATCCATCCTGATGTAATTGGAAGCTTTGCAGAGTTCGTAAAAATACTCTGTGGCTTTTTCAATCCCCTTTTCAGAGGCAATGGTATTAAACTTTTTTACAACTTCTGATTCTCTTGGCATTAAAAGCCCCATAATTCTTGCATCCATTAAATCTCTATAGGTAATAGTATTCTCAATAAGGCCTATCTGCATCGCATAGTCCAATAATTTGTTTAAAATAGGAGAAGGGCTTTCTAATTCCTCCTCAGGAATCTCACCTTCATAAGGTTTTTCTATTTTAAATAAATCCATAAGTGCATTGCGGCTTGGAATCACATCTAACTCCTCTATCAATCCTTTTTTAAGTGCAAAATTTAAAAGCCTTTCAATGTGAAATGCTACCTCTCTGGAATCCATAATATATCCTCCAGTGACTTTATTATATTTTTTAATTAAGTCCGTAATAAAAAAGAAATCCACAGTATACAATGGTTTTGTTAAAACAAGAGATTATTAAAACATGCAATTCACATGCAATGAAAAACATTTAAAAGAGTTTGTTTATTATTTTAATTAACCTCTTTTTATTTTATATTCGACACATATTTAAAAATTCCTTCTAGTTTATAAAAAGTTTTTTAGATATTTTTATAAAGGTAATGAATAATTGTTAATATTGAAAAATGTGCTAAAATATATTTAAAACGTAGTAAATGGGGATGATATAATGGAAAATATAATACCTAAAAACAAAAAAATTACTTATGAAGAATTCGAAGAAATAGACTCTAAAACTGATGAAATGCTCGAATTCATAAACGGCGAAATATATTTGTTATCCGCCCCTTCAGTGGCACACCAAAGAATTTTAACGAACTTATCGACAGAATTTGGAATATATTTTAGAGATAAAAAGTGCAAACATTTTGTTGCCCCTTTAGATGTTATACTACAAAATGACCAAGAAAAGCACAAAGTACAGCCAGATATAACTGTTATTTGTGATGAAAAAGGACTCACTGAAAATAACTATACTGGAGTACCTGAACTTGTAGTGGAGATACTATCTCCTTCCACAGCATCAAAAGATTATATCATAAAAATGGATTTATATATGAGGTTTGGAATAAAAGAATACTGGATAGTATCACCAAAAAACCAAGAAATTCAGATATTTAGTTTGCAAGACGGCGTATACGGTGAACCAATTAATTTTTCAAAAGATGAGGTATTAAAATCGGTGATATTCGATGACTTAAAAATTGATTTGAAAAATATATTTTAAAAGTGCAGAGGAAATTCTCTGCACTTTTAAACTCAATCATTTGTTAGTTGTTTTAAAAAAGACACTTGGGCCTTCTGTCATATTATTTTCTTCATTAACAGCATAAATAGTAAACTGATAGTCTTTATTAGGCAAAAGTCCAGTTATTGTATAAGAAGTTGTATCAGCATTTAATATGGCAACTGTTTCATCTCCATTTTTTATAAGATACTTTGTAAAAGTTCTATCAACAGCTGGACTCCAGTTTATATTTACTTCTTTACGATTAATAATTGTGGCTACAACTTTGCTGTCCACTGGCCAATTTGGAGCAAGGGATGGATCTGGAGAAGTTGTAATACCTTTAAACACAAGTGAACTAGCATTTGTAGCAAACCAGGGATTTACTGGAACTTTTTTTATTACCATCATAGTTAGGTGTAGAACCATAAAACACTACATTATTAAAAGTACAATTTTTCAAGTATGCCATCTTTGTTTGATAAGTGCCCGCTCCGAAATATATATTATCAAATGTAAGATTATAGTCATACCCGTCAGGTGAACCTTGTATTAAAATTGCATATTTCTTAGTACCATTTACAGTACAATTCTTAATTAATATATCATGAAAAGTAGGTTCATCAGGCGCCCAATTGCTCAAGTCAGTGGGAGGAGCACTAGAATAAGCAACGGTAAGTAAGAATGGAGAACCATCATTGTCAGTTATATTAGCAAGCGCACTATCTCTAAATATTATATTTCTTGCGCCACCTCCATTTCCACTTTGTGATTTCCCTCTTAGCCCCACAGCATTTCCATTTATTACGTTATCTTCAGCTAAAATATTTTGTATCCAAGCAGCTGTATGGCTACCCATTGCGACTACACCATGTCCTCTTCCAAAATAGTTGTTAAATATCCATGCGTTTTCAGTAGGTGGATTTTTTTCACCGGCAAGCCCAACTCCAGCTTCAAAATTTACGCTATCATCGCCTGTGTTAAATACAGAATTCACAACAATAAGCCCTGTACCATTAAAATCTATGCCATCACCATTATTACAATCGTACGTCGATGCTATTAACTGATTCAAAATAACATTTTTACAATTACTACACGAAATAGTGTGATAAGAAGGATTTGTAACTGTCAGACCATCTCCTATATAAACGTTCGTTACATTTTTTAAATCTATTAAATTAGATCTTGTCGCATAAGCATTTTTTTCACCTTGTTCGATATATTTATTAAATTGATTTAAAGCTAGATGATTTTTAGCTGTTGTAAAAATGTTACTACTGTTTCCTTTTTGATATTGATCAAATGTAGTACCAAGCGGAATAGATGTTTCCTTAACAGCAACCTTCGCCCAGCCATTCCCATTTATTACACCATGTCCAATAATTTTTATATTTTCGTATGTTCCTGTAGAAGGTGTAGAAACAAGTGGCATAGATTTTTCAGCTATTCGAGTTTTATCAGTATCAAAAGGATTTGGATACTGGTTTGCATCAACTGTTCCTAATAGAGTACCCTCTACAAGAAGTGTCATATTGCTATGCAAAGTAATTGGCCCTGTTAGGTAAATTTTACCAGCAGGTACCAAAACAATACCACCTGGTGGACATGCATCAATTGCTCTTTGAATTGCTTCAGTATTTAACGTTCCTGAGGATGGGGTTCCATTTATATCATCTGCTAAAGTTCCATCCCCTATAGCTCCCATTGACTCTATATTAATAATATTAGAAGCAGGTATAGTAGGACGTGTTCTATAAGTTATAGTTGCAGGAACTGATAGTTCTCCATTTTTGCCAACTGATTGAACTGAAAAAACATATTCTGTATTTGGTTTTAATCCTTTAACATAAAATGAATGCATTAAAATTTTATAAGCTTCTCTTATAACTTTTCCTTCATCATTTTTTAAATCTCCTATGTGTTGTTCATAAAAAAGTTTTATATAGTTTTGATTTGCAACAGTTGGATTGTCACTTGCAAAATATTCATGATAATACCCTGGCCCTCTTACCACTATTTTGAAGTCAGTTATATCTTGATAATTATCAGGCTTTTCCCATATCAAAGTTAGCTCATTGCTGGTAAGTGACCCATCTAAAACACGAAGTGCAACTGGAGGTGATGGTTTCTCATTCTTAGGTAAATTCCCAAAAGCTGTTGTAAATGGCAAAACGGTTGTGAGCAATAAAGCTAAGCCAGCCTTCAGCAGCAACTTTGGCCATTTTACAAACTTTCCCATGCTTTCTAACCTCCTTTAAAAGTGTTTAATCAATTTAAATTTAATTTGTAAGTTTTTTAGAAGACATCACCTCTTTTCTCTAAATTTCAAATTTTAGAAAAAATTTAATTACGACATTTATGAACTTCGTTACTTGAGTTTAAATTGTTTTTGTTAAATTTATTCATAAATTATATGACTTTTATCAAAACCATTAAAAATGGCATTATAATTACGCTAAAAATTGTCGTGTAAGTAATCATGCTCGTTGCAAATTCATAATCTGCTCCATAAACTCTTGCTATTATTGACGAGTTCACCATAACAGGCATTGCTGACATAATTATAAACACATTCCGCATTAGCTGTGGAACATGAATAAATAAATTCAATATCACTACTAACGCTGGCGTTACCAAAAACCTACCAGTAAAAACCAAAATAGCATCTTTATCAAGTTTAAATTTATCAAACCCCATTTCATATATGACAATTCCAACATAAAAAATCGAAAGTGGACTGGTTAAATTTCCAATCATTCTAAAACTTTCAAAAATAAATTTAGGTAGAGAAATATTAATAAAAACGAAAATCACTCCTATGACAAACCCTAAAAGAGGTGGATTAAATATCCTTTTTAAAGTATCAAAAGTAAATACTTTTTCATCTTTACCATTTGTATCTCGCACAATACCATAAACCCCTAAAGTCCACCAAATTGTAGTATTAGCCATGTAATATAAAAGCGTATATGGTGTTGCGACTTCTCCAAAAAGTGCTTGAGACATAGGAAGCCCCACAAATATTGCATTTGAAAGCGAAAAAATTGCCATAAATACGCCTCTTCTGCCTTTTTTAATTTTAAAGAGTATAACAAGTACATATGCCATAATGTAGGATAAAAGTATTGACAAAAAAGGTATTAATAGCCCTTTTCCTGAATGTATTAATTGTTCTTTCGAAAAAGTCGCTACTATTGTTACTATCATATTAAGAGGTAAAGAAATATTTACAACAAGTTTGGCAAACAAATCTGATGTTTTTTCATCAAACCATCCGATTTTTGACAAATAATATCCAAGAAGTAAAATAAATACTATCTTCAATACTCCTTGAGCAGATGATAAGAAAGTTTGCAATTTATATGCCTCCTTAAGTGAGTGCGATTTGCATAAAATAATAAATATTCTATTTGAATCTTATACTGTTTCATAGACTCTTTCTAAATATTCTATAGATTTATTTATATCAAAGCCCTTTGTATTTTCCACCAAAATATTAATATACGGTTTTTTATACTTTATCATTTTAAATAACACACGATAATTTAAAAGTCCTTTGCCTGCTGGTACAAAAACTACTTTGTTATTTTCTATGACAAAATCTTTAGCATGTATAACTACTATATGATCTCCGAAAAGTTCCATTGCCTCGCAAAAAATTTCCTCTTGATGCGTATAATTTTCTACAGTCAGTAAATTAGCGGGATCAAAAATAACTTGCAAATTATTAGATGGTACTTCATCAAGAAGTCTTTTCATCATTCTTGGTGAATAGACAGGATGGTTAACACCCGGTTCTATACCTACAATTACGCCAAATTTTTCTGCTTCCTCAACTAATTCTCTTACACTCTTGACAACCTCAATAAAAGCTTTTTCACTAAAATTATCAGGTGTATATCCCATTTCAACATTCACATTACCTGTTTCAGTTCCTACAACACTGCAACCAAAATCTCTTGCGTACCTTATATGTTCTTTAAAAAATTCTAGCAATCTGTGTCTTTCTTTTAGATCTGGATGAATTATATTAACATAGCAACCAAGTACCGCAATTTGGATATTATATTTGTGAAAAATGTCCCTTATATATTGTCCTAAACCAGGACTAAGACTACCAATCTGTAAATTTAACTCTGGAAAGGATTTTGTAAGTGCTAATTGCACAGCCTTTATACCATTTCGCGCAACGCTTTCAGCCAGCTTCTCGATACTGAGGTTACCTAAGTCATGAGCTCGTATTCCAATGTTCAATTTTACATCACCCTTAAAATAGTTTCAGAATTATTTACCTTCCCTTGCTTTTTTTATTTCTTCGACAAACTTAGCAGCAGTTTCTTTAACAAGTTCAAAGTCTCCTGCTTTTGCGCCTTTCGTCAAATCACTTCCTATGCCAACTGCTATAGCACCAGCTTTTATCCAATCCTTTATATTATCAAGGTTCACTCCTCCCGTAGGCATAAAATTTGCTTGTGGTAATGGCCCTTTAAAAGCACTTATTATAGATGGTCCAAAAGAATTTCCGGGAAATAACTTGAGAATTTCCACACCATATTCAAGGGCTTGTATTGCTTCAGTGACAGTCATAACGCCAGGTATAACAGATACTCTATACCTATTACACAATTTAATTGTTTCAATATTAAGACTCGGACTTACAATAAATTTTGCACCCGCCATAATACACATCCTTGCAGTTTCTGGATCAAGAACTGTTCCTCCCCCTATAATCACCTCATCATCTTTATAAACATTAGATAGTTCTTTTATTATATCCACAGCACCTGGCACAGTCATAGTAACTTCAATTGTCTTTATTCCACCTTTTTTTATTGCATCGACAAGTTTTTTCCCTTCTTCTTTTGATTCTGCTCTAATCACGGCGACAATACCATTTTCAACTATTTGTTTAATTGTTTGTATCCTTTCCATAAATTAGACCCCCTCACCTTTTACAAGTATTTTATTCCATTTGTTCCCATGCAACCTTATAAAATACAAGATTCCCCGTACACCCCAATCAGCATATCTGCCCATCCAAACGCCAATTAATCCCAATTTTAATACTATTCCAAATATATATGCAAGTCCTATTCTAAACAGCCACATAGTTATAGTAGAAATGACCATTGTGTATTTAGAATCTCCTGATCCTTTAAGTCCTGCTGGAAATATAAAAGAAGGTGGCCATAAAAGTATGCATACAGAGTTCAATTTTATAAGGTCACTTGCTATTTTTATAACTGTTTCATCTGACGTATAAAAAGAAGCAATATTATGAGCAAAAGGATAGGAAATAGCTCCTAAAATTCCTAAAATAACAGCAGCAACTTTCGTCGTATACATAATATATTTCTTAGCCTCGCCTATTTCTTGCCTCCCCATATGCTGACCAACTAAAATAGTAGCTGCAGCACTTAGTGCATTACCAGGAATATTAAAAATCGACAATATAGAATTAAAAATCGAATCCGCTGCAATAGATGCTGTTCCAAGTCCAACTACCAGTATCTGTACTATCAATTTCCCACTAGTAAACAGCAATGATTCTATACTTGCCGGAATTCCTACTGTGAAAACTGCATTTAGTATTTTCCAATCCGGGTTATATTTAATTATTCGATTTAAAAATACTTTATGTTTAGGATTTGTAAGTTCAATTAAAATTGCCAATACTCCAATTATTCGCGATAAAGTTATGCCTAAAGCTGCTCCTTTAATCCCCATACTGTCTAAACCAACTGTTTTTACCCCATACATAAATATGTAGCTAAAAATTACATTGCTTATATTAATGATAATGTTAATTTTCATTGGCGTTTTAGTATCGCCACTTCCTCGTAAAGCTCCTAATGCAATTAACTGGATGGCAATTAATGGGTAATTCAAAATTGTTATCTGCAAATAAATCATTAAATTATTTAATACCTTGCTTTCCGCTGATTTGTATAATAGTGCAATTATCTGATAGCGAAATAGCCAAACTAAAATAGTAACTAAAACTGAAACAAGAATGCCAAAATACAGTATTTGTTTTAAAACTCTATTTGCACTTTTTCTATTGTTTTGACCTATATATTGTGCTATTACAACTGTCCCTCCGATTGCTAATCCTGAAAAAATATTTACTAATATGTTGTTTAAAGAATCAGCCATTCCTATAGCTGAAATTACTTGTTTACTCAAGCGGCTAGCCATAATGGCATTAATTACGCTTGCTAATATTATAAAAGTTTGTTCAACAACTACAGGTATAGTCAATACTGAGACTTCTTTTTTTAAAAGCATTTTTCTTCATCCTATTTTAACTAGTATTATATAAATTTTAATTTTCATAGTTATCAGAATAAATTTCTATCTAACAAGCCACCCTCCATCTACAGCTAAAATATGGCCATTAACATAATCTGAAGCGCGACTTGCAAGAAAAATCACTGCCCCCATTAAGTCAAAAGGTTCACCCCATCGTCCGGCTGGTATTCTTGATAATATTTCTTCATAGCGCATTTTATCTTCCCTAATAGGAGCTGTATTTTTTGTTATCATATATCCTGGAGCAATTGCATTAACCTGTATATTATATTGTGCTAATTCGTTTGCAAATGCTTTTGTAAGGCCTGCAACTCCATGTTTACTTGCAGTATATGCTGGAACAAATTTACCACCCTGAAATGAAAGCATTGATGCAATATTTATAATCTTCCCTCCACCTTGTTTTACCATAATTTTAGCTACTTCTTGACTTAAATAATATACAGCAGTTAAATTCACAGCTATTACGTCTTCCCAATCTTTTTCTTGGTACTCCAATAAAGAGGCCCTTCTTATAGTACCAGCATTATTTACTAATATGTCTATACGATTATATATTCTAAGGCATTCATTTACAATTGCTTTAATCTGATTTTTGTCTGTTAATTCAGCTTTAAAGAACGTAACTCGCCTGCCTTCTGTTTTAACTAAATCTTCTGTCTCTTCCCAATTTTCATTGTGTGTCACTACAAACAAATCAGCACCTGCTTTTGCAAGAGCCACAGTAAAAGCTTGACCTAATCCTGTATTTCCACCTGTCACTATTGCAACTTTTCCTTTTAAAGAGAAAAAATCCATAGAAAAATCAGTAAGCGAAAATCCCATTCTGCCTTATCCTCCTTTTGCTTTTATTGAATTTTTAAAACGATAAAAGTATCTTGCTAATCTTTTTAATTCTTTTCTAATTACCATCCTAGTAAATATTCTTTTGTATTTTCAAACATTTCATTAAATAACTTTTTAGCGTCACTATAGCTTAATTTTCTTAGAAATGGATCATTTAAAAATGCTTGGAAAGCTAAATCTTTGTCTTTTTTTATCGCAGCTTCAAAAATCATTTTTTGATTTAAAACGTGCGGCGCTAGCAACATATTTACAGCCTCAGGTAATTCCCCCGAAACGATAGGTTGTACTCTGTCTTTGGTAAAAAGTGCATTTGTCTCTACAACTGTACCATAATCAATTCCTTCCATTTGACCAATATTAGGAAGATTCACATTTGTGATTAAATCGCCTAAACCTAAAAGAGCCTTTATTTGTTTTACTCCTTCTTCACCAGATGGTTCTATTTCAAATTTTTCCTCTCCATTTGCTATCCTTTTGCTTTTTTCTATTAGCTCTTCTCTATTTTTTATTCTCCATGACACAGGCGTTAAATGAAATTTCCATCTTGCTACCGTTTCTGGATTTTCTAAATACCCTAAAAATGGTACAAACTCTGCTAAGTGTCTATCTCCTGCAGCAGCAATTATTCCATATTTCTTAAATAAATCAAATTTCACTTTATTGGCCGAATTAAAATAGCTTTCTTTCCAATCTCCTCTATCTTCATATCCTGATTCAAAATACTTTTCTACAAATTTCTTATAAACTGGAATTAAGTCTATGTTTTTATAACTAGCTTTGTCTATCCAGGTAAAATGGTTAATGCCAAGCACATTCGTTCTTATATCTTCTCTTGAACATTCAATGCCTTCTATCTCCTTGACAGCTTTTGCAATCAAATTTTGTGTAGAAAATACTTCATGACAACATCCAAAAGCTTTTATTTTAGGAAAAGTTTCATATAATGTTTTTACACACAATGCCATTGGATTAGTATAATTGATTACCCATGCTTCAGGGCAATATTCCTTTATTTTATTCGCAAATTCCACATACAAAGGAATAGTCCTCAGTGCTCTAAAAAGACCTCCAGGTCCAGTCGTATCACCAACTGATTGATATATTCCAAATTTCTCTGGAGTATGAACATCTGACATCATTTCATTAAAAGTACCCGGCAATATTGATATAATAACAAAATCCGCACCTCTTAATGTTTCTTCAATATTATTTACACATTTGTAAAGCCACTGACTTTTTAAATTATTTCCAATAATTTCATTTGTTTTAGCAGCTTCATAATCTATATCATATAAATATACCGTTCCTGAAATTGATTGCTCAAGCGCAAGATCTGACATAAGCCGCCATGCCCAGCCTCTTGAACCTCCTCCAATATAAGCAATTTTCATATCCTCAGCCTTATCTCCAATATATTTCACTTAGAAACACCTCTCCTATTTCAAATTTCTCACATCTATCAAATCCATATCCTCAAAGTCTTGATTTTCGCCCGCCATACTCCATATAAATGCATAATTTTTTGTACCAACTCCTGCATGTATAGACCAACTCGGTGATATTACAGCCTGTTCATTCGCCACTACAATATGCCTTGTTTCTTGAGGTTCACCCATAAAATGAAATACTCTCGTATCATCATCCATATCAAAGTAAAAATATACTTCCATTCGTCTATCATGGGTATGACAAGGCATAGTATTCCATACTGAACCTTCTTTCAGTATTGTCATTCCCATCAACAATTGACAACTTTTGCAAACAGCAGGATGTACATATTGATATATTGTTCTTTCGTTTGAAGTTTGCAGACTGCCTAATTCTACAGGATTTGCCTTGCTAATTTCTATTTTAACTGTAGGGTAAGAAGTATGAGCAGGAGTACTACTTACATAAAATTTTGCAGGCCTCTCTTGATCTATCGATTTAAACTGGATATCTTTTGCTCCCATCCCTATATATAATCCATCCTTGCTTTTAAGATAATAGTCAGTTCCATCTATTGTAACAATTCCATCAGCTCCTATATTTATTACTCCCATTTCTCTTCTTTCTAAAAAATATTCCGATTTTAGCTCATTTAACATATTGTTTAGTTCAATGTTTTTATTTACAGGCATAATTCCTCCAAAAATAATCCTATCTACATGGCTATAAATTAGATTTGCCTCATTTTTCACAAATATCTTCTCTACCAAGAAATGTTTTCTAAGTATTTCAGTAGTATAATGTTTATAATCATCAGGATGAACCGCATATTTAACTTCCATCATTCACACCCCTTTTATAATATTTCTTCCTCATCAATATTTAATTTAATAAATGGTTCTGTTTCAGCCTTTTCTACCTTAACGTTTTTTAGCTTTAGATATTTTACATTATTGAAATAAAAGCCATTTTTGCACATTGGCTCCACAAAACTTAACATTTCAGGATAGTCAGCTTTTGCATTTTCATCAAAATGCACATATATATTTTCCATTATTACTTTTTCTATTTTTCTCTCCGGTAAACCATACATAAATCCTGCTGCCACTTGAGTATTGGTACAACCAATATCCTTAAAGTAAATATTTCCTATGTATGGCGTTCTTTCATCAATAGGTAACTTTTCTTTACTCCAAACATATTCAGTTTTTCCATCAGAATCGCAGAAATAAAAGCTATTAATAGTAAAAGGAGTTTTTACCCTATTCATTCGTATTTTATCAGCATGAATTTCATCTATAAATCCTCCCCTGCCTCTACGCGTTTTTATTCTAATTCCTCTATCTGTGTTGTTAAAAATACATTTTTCCACATACACCTTTTTTACACCGCCAGACATTTCACTACCTATCACAACACCACCATGGCCATATTCCATATAACAATTTCTCACAAATACCTCTTCTGTAGACCTGCCTAAATCTTGTGCCATGTTAAACTTTCCTGCTTTTATAGCTATGCAATCGTCACCCACCGAAAATTTACATCCTAATATGAGAACATTTTTGCAGGCTTCGGGATTTAAGCCATCTGTATTAGGTGAATCTTTCGGATTTTCAATTGTCAAATTTATGAATTTTAAGTTTTCACTTTGAAAAGGATGTATCGTCCATGCAGGCGAGTTTTTTATTGTAATTCCTTCGACCAAAATATTTCTACAATTATTTAAAAAGATTGTCCTTGGACGCCATGCACCTCTTTTTACTTTTGGATCTTTCCACCAAGTTTCAAAATCAGCATTCCCATCAATTGTACCTTCGCCAATAATATTTACATTTTCAACATTTATACCAGTTATTAAACTGGCATAACACTCTGCTGCATCTCCTTCCCATGTACCTAAATAAAACTTATTTTTAGAATCTGAAGATTTGAGTACAGCAGGTAGTATAGGATATAATGCTCTATCTTTAACCCCAAGTAAAACGGCTCCTCTTGATAATTCTAAAGTAATATTACTTTTTAAAAACAACGGTCCTGTTAGGTATATCCCTTCTGGTATAAAAACTCTTCCACCCTCTGGACATGCATAAATTGCAGACTGAATAGCCGAAGTATCAAGGCTTATCCCATCACCTTTCGCTCCAAAGTTTTTTGCATTAGCAACAAACGTCTCTTTCATAGTTTTTATTTCTATTTTTTCACTTTTTTCTCCTGTAACAGCATCTTCAAGAAAAAGCTCATATTTAGTATCAGGTAGTAGATCTTTGATTGTAACTACATTTGTGTGTGCTTCCATAATTTTTCTTCCATTTACATATACATAAATTTTATTGGGGGCGTAAAAGTACCCATCGCTCTCTATTTCTATAGTAATTGTTCTTGACGTAACTGAAACAATTTCAAATTTCAAAGCGTTTCACCTTCCTTGTTGTAACTATTTTATGATGTTTATCCTTTTAATCCTGTTGTTGCTATACCTTCGACAAAATACTTTTGTGCTGCAAAAAATACTATAATTGACGGTAATAACGCAATTAAAGACATTGCAATAATCTGATTCCATGCAAAATTACCTTCAGTAGTATCAATTGCCATCTTTAATGCAATGGATACCGGATATTTTTCAACGCTAGAAATATAAATTAATGGCCCCATAAAATCATTCATACTCCACATGAATTGAAATAAAGCAACAGTAATAATTGCAGGTTTCAATGTTGGAACTAAAATTTTCGTCAGTACTTCAAAAGAATTGCATCCATCAATTATTGCTGCTTCGTCTAATTCTCTAGGTATAGTTCTAAAAAACTGAATTAGCATGAAAACAAAAAAAGCTTGATTCGCAAAAATCATTGGAGCATAAAGTGGTACGAATGTATCTAATAAATGAAGTTGCTTCCATAGTAAATATAATGGTATTCTTGTAACTACTTCTGGTAAAAATAAAGTCGCAATCAAAATACCAAATAATGGTTTCTTGAAAGGAAAATCAAAACGTGCAAACCCATATGCAGTAATAACGGAAGAAAAAACTGTAAAAACTACTCTTGGTATAACGTATTTAAAAGTGTTGGCAAAATAGGTGGCAAAAGTATATTGTGTTCCTGTAATCCAACCTTTTATATAAGGTGTAAAATCTATTCTAGGTGGTATAAAACTAATTGAAGTAAAAATTTCAGAATTTGTTTTAAATGATGCTCCTATTAACCATAAAATAGGATAAAGCATTATAAAAGCACCTATGCTTAAAATAGTATACCGAACAGCCGAATTTATTGTCCTTTTTATTTCTCTTTTGCGATAATCGCTATTTTGACGTAAATTAAAATTTTTATTTCTATTTTCAATAAGATTAACCATTATTTAACTTCCCCCTCATCTGAATCTGAATAAAATACCCAATACCTGGAAGATCTAAATACTAGAGCTGTAAAAATCATTATTATTATAAACAAAACCCAAGATAAGGCACTTGCATATCCCATATTAAAATACTTAAATGCATTATCGTATATCAACAGAGGAAATAAATAAGTTTTATATAAAGGTCCCCCTCCTGTTATCAAATATGGACCATTAAATTCCTGAAATGCTTGAATTATTTGCATAACGAGATTAAAGAAAATGATAGGCGTTAGTAATGGTATAGTAATTTTAAAAAAACTTCTAATTGGTGTTGCACCATCTACAGCAGCAGCCTCATATAACTCCTGTGGTATATCTTTTAAACCTGCTAAAAATATAACCATAGCTGATCCAAATTCCCATATTCTCAAAGCACTAATCGTAAAAAGCGCAGGATATTCTGATGAAAACCATGGTACAGGGTTAATGCCAAATATACCTAAAAATTGATTAATTAATCCATTGTTTGCAAATAAAAATCTCCACAAAACTGCGACCGCTACGTTACCTCCTAAAATAGATGGAACATAATAAGCAGTTCTATAAAAATTAACTCCTTTGAGTTTAAAGTTTAAAATCATTGCTATAATTAAAGCAAATATTAATTTTAATGGAACCGTAAGCATTACGTATTTAAAGCTTGCAAACAATGAAGTCCAGAAAAGTGGGTCATTAAACATTTTGATATAATTAGATAACCCAATAAATTTAGGTTGATATATTATTTTATAATCAGTAAAACTCAAAACAAAAGATGCAATAAAAGGATATATTGTAAAAATAATTAATCCTATTAGCCACGGCATTATATATAACAAGCCAGTATATTTTTTCTTCATTATTTTTATCCTCCTAACTGCCACGATTATAAACTGCTGCAAAAATGACTTTTTATATTATTAGATTGCACGAATGATTTCATTCGTGCAATCTAATTAACAGTTGTTACTTAGTAATTTCGCTTAAAACTTTCTGAACATTATCATACATATATTTTGCTGCTTCATCTACGTTAAGTTTACCATAAGAAATTTGATCAATAGTTTGCCTATACACATCTTGAAGTTTCGGATCCTCTAAATACGGGCTTATAGGCACAGAAGGATGATCTAACAAAAACTTAAGTCCATCATATTCGAGTCCGGAAATTAGTCCTTCTTTTTGTAACGTATCCACTGCTGACTTGCTTACGGGAATTCCTCTATTTAGCCCCATTGCTTTTACACCTTCTGGGTCATTTAATATAAAATTCAGGAAAGTAGCTGCTTCTTTTGGATATTTACAATCTTTATTGATTGCAAAAAGCATTGAAGGTTTTAATATCGCTCCTGATGTTTTTGAATCACTATCCATTGGAATACCACCCAATGCTAATTCCATATTTTTTTCTTTTAATGGAGTTGCGTCCTTTTTAACTGCACTCGTCCACTGGAACAAACCTGCAAATTTGCCATCAATAAAGCTTGGGAGTTGTTCTATTGGAGCATTTCCGTTTCCACCTTCATTAGCAATTGTAGCAATTGTTGGAGTAACTTTATTATCTAAAAGTTTCTTATAAAAATCTAAAGCTATTTTGATATCATTTTCATCAAAAGCCAATTTACCATTACTATCAATAAAAGGTTTACCTGTTTTTTGAATAGCATAAGTCATTGATAAAAGCCATGCATCGTAATCTCCAAGAATCATTGGATAATATCCTTTATCAAACTTTTTAGCGATATTTATAAGATCATCCCAGGTAGCAGGAAAAGTTGAAATTCCAAATTTATCATAAATTGTCTTATTGTAATAAATTACTCTTCCTGTTAAAGCCACAGGTATGCCATTTAATTTGCCATTTACAGTACCTAAATCCAAAATATTTTTTGTATAATTTTCTTCTAAACCTAATTCCTTAGATAGCTTATTTAAATCGTAAAAACCATTTCCATCTTTCGAAAATATAGGTATCCAATTCCAATTTATTTGCATTATATCTGCGGCAGTTCCCCCAGCTATTTGTGTAGTCTGTTTATCTAAATAACCATCCCATCCTGCATATTCCGCCTTAATTGTTATATTAGGATATTTTTCTTCAAAAAGTTTTATTGCATTAAGTGTTGCTTGGTGCCTTGTATCATCACCCCACCATGAAAATCTTAAAGTAACCTGTTTCTGAGTTTGTTGAGACTGTGTGCCAGTGTTACTTTGTTGTTTTGAAGTTCCACAACCTGTTAAAACAATAGTTAGAAAAAAAATTAAAGAAACCATTAATGTAATTATTTTTTTCATAATTCTTCCCCCAATCATTATTTTTCATCTCATTTAATTTTTTAGAATTTATAAAATTCATTTTTAATACTTCTCTCTCCCACCTCCCAATATGATTATCAGTGCGAGATTATTACATTTTGATTAATTTTAATAAATTATAATTTATGCTGAATAAAATTGTGAGTTTTTTAATATTTCACTATAAACCATCATAAAAGGTCCTACTCCTTTCGGATCATTAAAAACTACTTCTTCTGAAATATAGTATTCATAACTTCCGTCTCTATAAGGCAAATTACCTAATCCTGCTACTTTACAAATGCCACCCAATTTATATTCTCCATCTTTATACGATAAGTACTTATCAATAGTACCATTAAATGCCTTTAAGCCGTAATTTTCATACTTTTGGGGAAGTAACCTTAATCTACATCCCTTAAGTATGCTATATGCAGACATAAGTGTAGCAGATGTTTCTAAATAATTTCCTTTAGATTTTGTTTTATCAACAACTTGATACCACATACCACTATCTGGATCCTGATATTGTAAAATACCTTCTATTGCTTCTTTAAAAATACCTTGTAAATCTTTACATTCTTCCGTTAAATTTTTGTAGTCTCCTATTACTTTTTCATCCAATTCCTCTAATACATCAACAAGTGCCATCACAAGCCATCCCATAGCTCTACCCCAAAAATTTGGTGATAATCCTGTTTCTTTGTCTGCCCAAGCTTCCTTTCTACTTTCATCATAACCATGATAATAGAGCCCTTTTTCTTTATTGAACATATGATTTCGAACATTAACAAATTGAAAACAAATATCTTTTAAATCATTTTTATTACCAAATTTTTTTATATATTTAATGTAAAACGGCATTACCATATACAATCCATCTAGCCAAACTTGATTTGGATAAATTCTTTTATGCCAAAAATTCCCTTGGCCTGTTCGTGGCTGAGTTAGTATTTGTTGATATAGATGTTCTATAGCTTTTTTAAAACGTTCATCTTGTGTAAGTTCATATAAATCAAAAAGAACTTTACCCGAATTTATATCGTCTAAACTATAATCTTGCATATTATAGCCTCTTATATTGCCTTCTTCATCAATATATTTATACATGTAATTTAGTACAAAATTTTTATATAATTCTTTTTTTTTGGTTTTATATAAATCCCAAGATCCCTTTACTACACACCCATCTTCATAATTCCATTTTTCTTTATAAGGTCTATAATTTAAGATGTAATCATCAATAAATTTTTCGATAAGTTGCTTTTTTGGTATCACTACTTACACCTCACAGTATCTACTCAATGAAAGATAGTTCTCATCGTTCAATCTTATCCTTTTTGCCCATAAATTCCATTACTTGTTCCCAATAAGGATATCCTTCTACGTCACCTTTTACTAGCATAGCCATAGCACCAATAGCATTTGCAATCTCACCACATTCTTTAAGTGGTAATCCCCTCAATATTCCCGCAAGTAGCCCAGCATCAAATCCATCTCCTGCTCCTACTGTATCTTCTATTTTCTCTATCTTATATCCAGCTACATAAGCTTCTTCATTTTTGCTCTTTAAATAGCAGCCCTCTTTTCCTAATTTTATTGCCACCAAGTTTACTCCCCGTGATAGAAAATAATCCGCTATTCTATGGTGATCATCTTGGCCAATCAAAAGTTTTGCCTCATTTAAACCTGGTAATACTATATCGGCATTTTCAGCTACATCTAGCAAAATTTTCCTTGCTTTTTCAATGTTCCAAAGTTTTAGTCTAAGATTAGGATCAAAGGAAATCATTACTTTATTGCGTTTTGCTATCTCAACAGCTTTAAACACTGCTTCTGTCGCAGACTCAGAGATTGCCGGTGTTATTCCCGTAATGTGAAGTATCTTTGCGTTTTTTATATAATTTTCATCAATATCATCAACACATATTTTGCTTGCAGCGGATCCTTTTCTATAATAATAAACGTTAGGATCAAAGTTATAATACCACTCTTTAAATAAAATACCAGTATAACTTTCTTTATCTATTATCACTCTTGATACATCAACTCCCTCGGCTCTCACAGAATTCAGTATAAATCTGCCAAACTCGTCATCGCCTAGCCTAGAAAACCAGCCTGTTGAATGTCCTAATCTTGCAAGAGCTATTGCAAGATTCATCTCCGCGCCGCCAATAGATTTTGAAAATGTATGCACATGTCTCAAAGGACCTCTTGTATGGGGTGTAAAAACTACCATAGATTCTCCAAACGTTACTATATCCATTTTATTTTTCACTCCAACTGTATTTTAAAAACCTATATACTCTTTCGCATTATTAAATGAAATATCCTGAACTATCCTACCCAGTAGCCCTATATCATTCGGAGCTTCTCCATTTTCTACCCATTCACCAAGCAAATTGCAAAGAATTCGTCTGAAATATTCATGCCTTGCGTAGGATAAAAAGCTTCTTGAGTCTGTCACCATTCCCACAAAACGGCTCAATAAACCTGTGTTTGCAAGAGCCTTCATTTGCTCCATCATGCCATCCTTGTTGTCATTAAACCACCATGCAGTGCCAAATTGCATTTTTCCTATTATTCCTCCACCTTGGAAATTGCCAATCATTGTTGCTATTACATAATTAGCTGCTGGATTTAAGGTGTATAAAATAGTTTTAGGCAAAGCATCTTCTACATCAAGTGAGTCTAATAGTTTTGCTAAAGGATATGCAATTGTAAAATCGCTTATTGAGTCATACCCTGTGTCTGGTCCAAGTATTTTATACATTTTTGTATTGTTGTTCCTCATTGCTCCAATGTGCAACTGCATCACCCATTTTAATTCAGCATATTTTTTGCCTAAAAATATTAATGTGTAAGTTTTGAAACTATCTATTTCTTCTTTTGTCAAGTGCTCTCTCAATAACGCTTTTTTAAATATTTTTTCTACTTCTTGTTTTGATGTTTTTTCATAAAATACGTAATCTAAAGCATGGTCTGAGATTCTGCATCCTACTGAGTGGAAAAACTTTATTCTTTCCTCAAGAGCTTGTAAAAAGTCATCATAATTATTTATATTTATTCCGGTAACTTTTTCTAATTTTTTTAGCCATGGAATAAAATCTTCTTTTTCAATTCCTAAACCTTTATCTGGTCTAAAAGCAGGTAAGACTTTTACATCAAATTCTTTTTCTTCTTTTAGTTTAATATGATATTCTAATGAGTCCGTTGGGTCATCTGTTGTTATTATGACTTTGACATTTGACTTTTTTATTATGTTTCTTACGTTAAAGTCATCATGATTTATAACTTCATTCGCTCTTTCCCAAATAGATTTTGCTGTTTCTTCATTTAAAAGGTCATATATTCCAAAATATCTTTGTAATTCTAGATGAGTCCAATGGTAAACTGGATTCCCTATTGCCATAGGAATAGTTTTGGCATATGCCATAAATTTATCGTAATCATCAGCATTTCCTGTAATATATTTTTCCTCTATTCCATTAGCTCTCATAAGTCTCCATTTGTAGTGGTCACCATATAGCCATATTTCGGTAATGTTTTTAAATCTCTTATTTTCGTATATTTCTTTTGGACTTAAATGGCAATGGAAATCGTAAATTGGCATGTTTTTGGCATATTCATGGTACAATCTCACTGCTGTTTCATTTGTAAGTAAAAAATTTTCATCCATAAAATTTTTCATTTTCATCATCCCTTACATCCTAGATATTTCTCCAATACCCTTCTCACTGCACCTGGTCCTTCTATAAACTCTTTGAAATAGCTTTCTATCCTTTCTCCCAATCCTACTTCATAAAGGTCAACGCCAAAAATGTTTACATTTGAAAGAATAGGTTTTAAATTATCCTGCACGGAGTTTACATCTCCTAACTTTATATTTGAAATGTGTGACCTTAAATCTTCAAGTAACGGGTCTGGGCTTAATGTCATTGGATTGCCTTCATCATCCAAAGCCATCAAATATCTTAACCATCCTACTATTACAAGTGGAATGTATTTAAGGTCTGTAACCTTTAAATCTGGTCTTTCTCTGTAGGACTTTATTGTCTCTCCAAATCTTATTGCCATTTTCTGTGATGTATCTGTTGCAATCCTTTGCGGTGTATCTGGCATATATGGATTAGGAAATCTTACTTCAATTACTTCTCTTAAGAATTCTTTTGGATCTAACACGCCAGGATGAACTACAACTGGAAGTCCTTCATCGTATCCTATTTTTTCAACTAGTTTTTTCAAACAGGGATCTTTCATTTCATCAGCTATTGTGTTATAATTTAACAAACAACCAAAAATCGCTAATGTAGTATGCAGTGGATTTAAACAAGTTGTTACTTTCATTCTTTCTACTTTTTCTACTGTTTCTTTATCTGTAAAAATTACACCTGCCTCTTCTAATGGAGGCCGTCCATTAGGGAATTTGTCTTCTATTACTAAGTAGTGTATTTTTTCTGCATTGACAAAGGGTGCTATTATAGTATTTTTGCTTGTCTTGATTATATCCATTCTCTCTAAGCCGAGGTCTTCTAATTTTTTCTTCACCTCTTCAGAGGGCCTCGGCACTATTTTATCTATCATGCTGAGTGGAAAGGATACTTTTGTAGAATCAGTTAGATAATCCAAAAATCTTGTTTCAACAAAACCTTTTCTTTGCCATTCTTCTGCTATGGTTTTTATTGAATTGAAAAGTTTCTCTCCATTTCCAGAGAAATTATCTAAACTCAAAAGCGCAACAGGATATTTCCCTTTTTTATATCGTTGGTAAAGCAAAGAAGTTACTTTTGAAATAATGTGTTTGGGTTTGTCTAACCCATTTTCTATATCTTCTTTAACATCTTTGATATACTCACCTGAAAAATCTTTTAAATTATAGGCCTTTTCAGTTATTGTGAAACTTGCTATCTGTAAATACGGATTAGAGAATACGTCCTTTAATCTTTTCCAATCACTGTGAGTTAGATCAGCCATTATTTTGTCACTTATACTACCTATAACTTCTATCTCAAGAGTGCCATCTAAATTCATAACTACTAACATACTTAGATTGTCATATGGAACATATATTTTTTCAATTATTTCGTAATCATATGATTCTACAGCAATTATTCCAGTTTTTGATAATCCTTTGTCTAAAAGATTTTGCTGAAGAAGTGAAATGAAGCCTCTAAAAATGTTCCCTGCCCCAAAATGTAACCATGTAGGATTTTCTTTAGTCTTCTCTGCTACTTTTTCTACATCATAGTTTGGGAGTTTTATACCTGCTTGACGCCATTTATCAATGTTTCTTATACTCTCCCTAGTTAAAAGCATATCCTTTCTTCCTTTCTGTGAATTGTCTTGTAACATCACAACAATTTATTCACATATTTTGTGGATTATCTTGTGTTTATTATATATATTCTACACGAATCCAAAAAATCCTCCTTGATTTTTAAATTTTTTTATTGAATTTTTATTGAAAGAAAATGGGAGGGCAAAAAACTCCCATTAATTCAACATCAACTAAATGTCAATTTTTTAGTTTGCCTCCCATTCAGTGTGGAAAATTCCCTCTTTGTCTATTCTTCTATATGTGTGAGCACCGAAGAAATCTCTTTGAGCTTGGATTAAATTAGCAGGTAAGTTTTTTTCTATCATGCTCAAGAAATAATCCAGTGAAGAATTAAGTACAAGCGTTGGAAGGTAAAAATCTTTTGCTAAATTAGTGATATATTTTATTGAATCAATTTTATTCATTAGGAAAGATAACGCCTTTTCACTATTAAGAAGATTTACATTTTCTTTATTTTCTTTAATAATGTCTCTTAAGAAATCTAAAATCTTTGCTCTTATGATGCAGCCACCTTTCCAAATACGCAATACTTCTGAAAGGTCAATATTATACTCAAAAACCTTTGAAGCTTCAGATATAACCCATAATCCCTGAGAAAAAGATGTAAAAACACTAAAAAGTAATGCATTTTCTAAATCCTTTATTATTTTTTCTTTATCTATATCAATTTCAGGATATATTTTTGTAACTCTTTTAGCTAATTGTACTCTTTCCTCTTTAAAGAAAGATAAACTCCTTGCCTCTACTGCAAGGTTTAGTGATGGAGTTGGTATTCCTAAATCCAGTGCAGTCTGAGAAGTCCATTTTCCTGTACCTTTTTGTTCTGCTTCATCCAATATTAAATCCACAAGGTGCTTCCCTGTCTCTTCATCCTTATACCTCATAATCTTATACGAAATTTCCATTAAGAAAGAGTTTAACTCCCCATTATTCCATTTTTCAAATATCTCTCCTATCTCTTCGGGAGAAAGCTTTAAAACCTTTCTAAGTACATCATAAACCTCAGCTATTGCCTGCATTATGGCATATTCTATTCCATTGTGGACCATTTTAACAAAATGTCCTGATGAATCATTCCCTACATATGTACAGCAAGGACCAGATTCTGTTTGAGCAGCGATTTTTAAAAGTACATCTTTGACCATCTCGTAGGCTTCATACGTTCCTCCTGGCATTAATGAAGGACCGTGCAATGCTCCCGATTCTCCTCCCGATACTCCCATTCCCAAATAGAGTATGCCTTTTTCTTCTAGTTTTTTAATTCTCCTTGAAGTATCTTTAAAATAAGAATTTCCTCCATCAATGATTAGGTCTCCCTTGTCAAGATAAGGCAAAAGCTCCTCTATTACATCATCTACGGGTTTTCCTGCTTTAACCATGAGAATGATTTTTCTAGGCCTCTTTAAAGACTCTACAAAAGATTTGGTGTCATAATAAGGCTTAATTTGCTCATCTTTTACTTTGTTTTGCATGAATTCTTGTGTTTTTTCAGGTGTTCTATTAAATACAGATACGCTATAGCCCTTTCTAGCAATGTTTAAAGCCAAATTTTGTCCCATTACTGCTAAGCCGATTAAACCTATTTCATTCATTTACTTTACCTCCTGTTTTTATAATTTGCTGTGAAGTTCAAAAAGTTCTTTGAGATTTTTAGTTAAAACTCTAAAAAATTGAAATTTCTTTTCGTAATACTCTATTTTTTCTTTGGAAGGCACATAACTATTTTCTATTTTTACCATTTCTCTTGTGGCCTCAATCAAAGTTTTGTACCTTCCCATTGCATAATAGCCTAAAAGTGCAGAGCCTACAAGAGCAGGTTCTTCTACATTAGACACCTTAATTGGCAACCCTAAAGTAGAAGCAAAAATCTCCATCCATAGGGGCGATTTTGTGCCTCCTCCTCCCGCTCTAATTTCTTTTATTTTTACATTATTATCCTTTAAAGCCTCATAAAGCATCCTTAGGGAAAATGCAACTCCTTCCATACTGGCTCTTATCATGTGACCTTTATTGTGGGTGTTTTTTAATCCAAAAAACACTCCAGAAGCAATGTTTCCTATTTCTTTGTCTCTTTCTCCGGTTAAATAGGGAATGAAAAAGAGATTTGATGAGTCTCCTTTTGAAGCTTCCGCTGTCAACTCATCATAAGACATATTAAATACATTATCTCTCAACCATTTTAAAACAATTCCTGCATTGTTTATAGCAGCACCAATAAACCATTTCCCTGAAGAAAGGTAATAAGTTTGAAGCTTCATAGACTCTTCTTTATCAAATATAGCTTCAGGATAAGCTACTCTAAACATTCCAGTAGTCCCTATGTTTATTGCACCAACTTCTTCTTCAAAGGCTCCAATTCCTATGCCTACAGCTCCTCCATCGTAAACTCCGGTAAGCACTTTTACATCTCCTGAAAGTCCCAAAAGCCCTTTTGTCTCAACAGGCAAATCAGCTAAAATTTTGTCAGAAGGCACTATTGTGGGAAGTCTATTTTTATCTATACCCAATATATCAAGAACGTAATCATCCCAATCTAAAGTATTTACATTCATATAACCAGTTGCAGAAGATATGCTAGGCTCTGTAAAAGGCTCCCCTAAAAGTTTTAGGAGAATAAAGTCTTTGGAGCTTAAGAAAAACCTAGTTTTGTTAAATATCTCATTTCTCTTTTTCTTAAGCCAGTATATTTTAAATAGAGGAGCATGAAAAGTAGGAGTATAGCCAGTTCTTTTGTAAACTTCTTTTACATCCATTGTCTTTAAAAATTCTTCAAATGTTTCTTTTGCCCTTAAGTCCAAAAGAGTCATCATGCCCATCAGGGGATTTAAATTTTCGTCCACAGGTATTAACCCAAACATGTAGGAAGAAGGCACAATTAAAGAGATTTTATCTTCAAATCCTTTTGCAGCCTCTTTAACTGCTTCTACAAAAGCCGCAAAAAGAACTTCCGGATTATGTTCCGCCTTTCCTTCATTGTCTCTTTCTATAGGCGTTTCTTTTCTATATAAACTTAAAATATTTCCTTTTTCATCCACTATACCTGCTTTTAGATTTGTGGTACCTATGTCAACAGAAAGAATCAATCCTTTCTCCATAACTCCCCCTCCAAAACTTCTTTATTTATGACCCCATCAGGAATTTCTCCTCTCAAGACTTTTTCTACATCGGAAACAACCTTATCCCCCATACCTCTTAAGCATTCGTAAGTGTAGGCAGATGTGTGGGGTGTGATTATAACATTGTCAAAGGCTAATAGGGGGTGATTCTCATCAATGGGCTCACCTTCTACTACGTCCAATCCTACTCCTGCAACTTTTTCTTCTTTCAGTGCTTTTACCAAAGCTTCTGTATCTATAAGTTCACCTCTTGCAGTGTTAACAATAAAAACATTTTTCTTCATCATAGAAAATTCTTTATGAGACAGCATGTGATAATTTTTTTCATTGAGTGAGGCATTTAATGAAATAATGTCAGAAGTTTGTAAAAGTTCTTCTAAAGAAACAGGCTGTGCTCCTCTTTTTTGTATCTCCTCTTCTGAAAGATTAGGGTCATATGCTATAACTTTTGCCCCAAAGCCATATTTTAATATTTCTGCAACTCTACTTCCAATATTCCCAATACCTATTATTCCTGCAACTTTATCTTTTATCTCATACCCCATGAAACTGGCTCTTTCCTGCCATTTGCCTTCTCTAACTTTTAAAGAAGCTTCTCTTACTTTTCTCATTACATCTAAAAGAAGGGCAATTGCATTTTCTGCCACTGCTTCTCTTTCTACAATTCCAGCAACTTTTGTGACAAGAGTACCTTTTTCTGTAGCGCTTTTTATGTCTATAGCATCATATCCTATGCCATGGCGGGTTATTAAAAGAGTCTTGTCTTTGTATTCAAAAAATTCTCTGTCGTAATAAGGCTTTACACTGGCAATGATTATAGAATAGCCCATTAATTTTTCTGCTAAAGCCTTCCCCCTCATGTCATGAGGAAGTTCAAATCTTTCCACTTCCCCCAATGCTTTTAACCTCTCAATATGGTCAGGAAAATGTTTGCCAAAACTGCTAGAGTTGACAATCGCAATTTTTACACTCATTTTTATCTTCCTTTCTTCATATGTTAAATATTTCTTTCAAGTGATTTTTAATGTTTTTACTCACAAACTCGTAATGTTCTTCTTCATACTTATTCAAAACTTCATATATTTCTTTTCTTCTTTCATCGAGTAAAACTCCATAGGAAATGTGGAAAAGCTGTTTAATTTCAGGTTTCGAAAGAATTTGCGAATCCTCTGTTTGGATTGTTTGTGGAAAATCATCTCTATCAATTAAGACTTTGTAAGCCTTTTTACTCTCTTCTAAATTATCTAAAGCAATTTTATAGAGGTCATTAAAAAGGTCTTTATCCTTTTCAAAAATGAGGCTTATCGCTTGAAGCCAGCTTGTGCCAGAAGTTTTAATATGAAAATTTCCTTCAGTAATTTCATTAAATATTTTGTAAATACTAAATTTGTCACTTCCAGAGTGAAGACTTAACTTGTACCCTCCTAATTCTTTAGTAAGAAAATAATGCTTTTTAAGTTCTGATGTAAACTTCTTTATGTCTCCTTTGTAGTCTATCGCCTTTTGAAATTCCCCAGGAAATTTGGGTGCCAAACTCCAAAAGTCTATCCCTTTTCTATGCAAATATTCAACCACAAATATGTGGTCTTCTACTGTAGTATCCTTCTCTCCCTCATCTATTGAAATTTCTAAATCGAAATGCTGCAATCTGTCCTTCAGAATACCATATACTTTTTCTACAAACTTCATAGCTTTTTCATAAGTGAGAGCAGATTTGTACAATTCATCTTCAGAAACTACAAAGTCTTCGTCGGTAGAAATACTGAATTTTTTACCTTTATACCTGTCAATTATTTCCCTACTTTGTGAAGATAAACTTTGGGCCTTTTCTTTTAATTGAGACTCTGGCATATCTGAAATTTTCACTAATAAATCACTTAAATCTAGAGTGTACATTGTGTAGCCTGCATCAATTGCTTCCATCAAATATTTTTCGTCTTTTATGTGGTCGGCATCTGCTCCAAATCCTCCTGCGTATCCTGCTTCTAAAACGCCTAAAATAGCTTTTAGTAATACATCTTTAAAATCTCTATTAGTTTTTACAAGTTCTCTTGGAGATTGTTGAGCTAACACAGGAAAAATATCATAATTTTTTAAAACTTTTATATGAGCTGGTGTCACAAGTCCCAACCTGTCCCCCGTGCCAAATGAGGTTTTTTCTTTGCAAGTCACTGGAGAAATACCAAAATTATCTTTTAATATTAAGTAGTTTTCGTAAGTTAAAGGATAAAGATTGAGATAAAAACCTAGCTCTTCTACATATTTATCTTCAAGAAAATGAGGGGAAGATAATTTAAAATTTCCATTTGTCAAAAATCCTATTTTCTTGTCGCTATCTTTTTTAGCTACAAAAATATAAACATCCTCTTTTAATCTTCTGAAGGAGTCAGGATATAAAAGAAAAGAGTTTTTTAACAAATAATTAGAAAGTTCCTCTTTCATGTTCCATTACCCCTTTTTTATTTTTTTGCAACTACACAACCTCAATCTCTACATAATTTTTTAACTCTTCCACTATTTCATTGTTCTGATCTCCAGAAGTTATTATTTTCTCAATCTCTTCAAAAGTAGCAAAAGATACCATTGCAACTTTTCCAAATTTGCTGCTATCTGCTACAACAATTACTCTGCTGGCGGACTTTATCATGGCTTTTTTCGCTTCCGCTTCAAAAATATCAGAGGTGGTAAGCCCTTTTTCCAATGAAATTCCACCTGTCCCTAAAAATAATATATCGATGTTGTATTTACCTATACAATTTAAGGTTTCAAACCCTACCATTGAATGATTATCATGCTTTAATTTGCCACCAGTAATAAAAAGATTGATGTCAGGATTGTTGGCTAATTCTGTAGCAATGTTTAATGCATTCGTCACCACCGTTATGCCTTTGAAATTTCTGATGGCACGGGCTATGTGATATGTGGTAGAACCGGCATCTAAAAATATGACATTGCCTTCTTGTATTTCTGCCACAGCCCTTGCTGCTATTTTTTGTTTTTCTTCTATATGCTCTTTAAATCTTTTAACAAGGGGAGGTATAATTATATTTTCTTTCAATACTGCTCCTCCATAGTTTCTTTCTACTAGCCCCTGTCTTTCCAACTCTTCCAAGTCTCTTCTTATTGTCTCATCAGAAACATTAAACATCTCACAGAGTTCGGATACTTTAACAGCTTTTTTCTTTAAAATGATTTCTTTAATTTTATCTCTTCTAGTTGAAACAAGCATTTACATCCTCTCCTACACTTATTAGTCATTCTTATTTTTACCATAAAATAAATAAGTCAACAACTTTACTGGATATAATTTAAAATACACATTTTATTTGTGGATTCTATTGCTTTTATTATATTAATTCTACACAAACCCAAAAAATCCTTCTTGGTTTTAAAAATTTTTTCTTGGTTTTTATGGAATTTATGGAATTGGAAAAAGGAACCCATAAAAGGATTCCTTTAAATTATTATTTATTCAATACATCTTTATTTACTAAAGTGCGAGGCACTCTTCCTTCTATTACATCAATTATGTTTTGAGCCACAAGTATTGACATGTCTCTTCGCGCTTCTTCTGTTGCACTTCCTATATGAGGAAGCATTACGACATTGTCAAGCTGTGCTAATTCTTCTTCAAACATGGGCTCTCTTTCGTATACGTCTAATCCTGCTGCATATATGTCTTTGTTTTTTAACGCTTTTACAAGGGCTTTTTCGTCTACAACAGGACCTCTTCCTGTATTTATCAATATGGCAGACTTTTTCATCAATTTTAATTCTTTTTCTCCAATCAAATGTCTTGTTTCAGGAGTTAATGGCACGTGTATGGAAACAAAATCAGATTCTTTTAGCAAAGTATCCAAGTCTACATATTGAGCTCCTGTCTCTTCTTCAAACTCTTTTTTAGGACTTCGTGCAGTGTACAAAATCTTCATGTCGAAGCCCTTTGCCATTTTAGCAAAAGCTTGTCCTATGCGGCCTGCACCTATTATTCCTAATGTCTTGCCTGTTACGCCTTTTCCTAAGAAAAGCATTGGCGCCCAACCTTGGAATTTTCCTGCTCTCATAAATTTATCAGATTCTACCACTCTTCTTGCAGTTGCAAAAAGAAGAGCCCAAGCCAGTTCCGCAGTAGCGTTTGTTAACACATCTGGAGTGTTTGTTATGTACACTCCTCTTATTGTAGCTTCTTCTAAATCTATATTGTCAAATCCTACAGCATAATTTGCAACAACTTTCACATCTTTTGCAGCTTCAAAAAACTCTTTGTCTACTTTGTCTGTAAGCTGTGTGATTACAGCATTTTTGCCCTGTATTTTTTCAAGTAACTCTTCTTTTGTAAGCATTCTGTCGTAAGGACTTACTTCTACCTCGCAATACTTTCTCAAAAGATTAAGTCCTTCTTCAGGAATAGCTCTTGTCACAAAGACTTTAAACATTGGTATCACTCCTCTAATTAAAATATGTTAATCAATACCAAAAATATTGGTATTGTCAAAAACGAAATCAAGTTTGTAACAAACACCAAACCTCTACAAGTATTTCAACCATTTTTGATATGACCATTTTATTCCACCTCAATTGCCTTTACTTTTGATTATACCATAAATTTTAACTTTATATAATTAAAAGCAAAAGCTCAACCGCTGTGGTTGAGCTCTTTTGTTTCTACTTTACAAATTGGCTTAAATGTTTTAATCCTAAAAGAAGCCCTTCTTTTACTTTTTCTTCACTGCCTTCATATAGAGGGTCTTCATGTTCTATGCTTATTACCCCATCATATCCATTGTCTTTTAGCGCCTTTATAAACTTGCCCCAATCTACATTTCCCATACCTGGCATTCGGTATCTCCAGTATCCAAACTCTCCATGCGTTCCTGTGTAAAGCTGTCTGTTGAAAACTCCATATCGCTTAAATTTATCCTCAAACACTTCTGTGTCTTTTGCGTGTACATGAAATATTCTATCTTTAAACTCTGGTATCACATCTATATAGTCTATAAACTGCCAAACAAGATGGGAAGGGTCAAGATTTAAACCAAAGTTTTTAGAAGGTATCCTTCTAAACATCTCCTCCCAAAGCTCTGGTGTAAAAGATATAGTTCCTGGAAGGCCAGGTACCTGCCATCCTTCCATAGGGCAATTTTCGATTATAATTTTTATTCCTTTGTCTTCCGCATAGCTTATTATATCAGTAAAAACTCTTTCAAATTCATCAAAATTGTCTTTTATGCTCTTTTCAATGTTTCTCCCTACAAAAGTCCCCACCATGTCAGTCCCAAGCATCTGTGCCGCATCAATGCACTTTTTTAAGTGATTGTTTATAAACTTTCTCTTTTCTGGGTCTCTGTCAAGGTTGTTGTCATAATATGCAAGAGATGAAATTGTGAGCCCGTACTCCTTAAAATATTTTTTTATTTCTTCCGCCTCTTCAGGTGTGAGATTTTCTACATCTATGTCACTTGCAGAATAATCCCTTGTATTGTCTTTAGGCCAGCAGGCAATTTCCAGTGATTTAAACCCATTTTCACTTGCCCACTTAGCCTTTTCTTTAAGAGGCATATTCCCAAGACATACTGTTAAAAATCCTAAATACATTTTACATTTCCTCCTCTAAAATCTTTTTTAAATTTTCAAAACTAATTTTCACACTTTCAATTGGAGGTCTTTTACACACATCCTGTTCAACAATTAACCATTTAACTCCATTTTCTTTTGCAATTTTTATTACTTCTTTAAAATTGATAATTCCATTTCCTATTTCAGTAAAAGACCTGTCCTCTTTATCCATGTCTTTTAAGTGAATTAAAGGTAGTCTATTGGAGAATTTTTTAAGATATTCTACCGCATCAACTCCCGCATATGTAACCCAATACGCATCGATTTCAGCTTTTACAAGCTCTTTATCTGTATTTTTGTAAAGTATATCAAGTCCATATTCTCCATCGTATATTTCAAATTCGTGATTGTGGTTGTGATAGCAAAACTCAAGTCCCTTTTCCCTACACTTTTCACCTATTTTATTAAACAACTTTGCTGTTTCAATATAATCCTCTCTTGACTTGTACTCATTCCACGGACAGACGATGTATTTATTACCTATTTCAAGGTTATAATCTATCACTTCCTCAAGATTGTTTTTAAGTAATTCTATTCCTACATGACTACCAGCAGCTTTTAATCCTAAATTATCAAGCGTTTTTCTTAATTCTGATGCTTTTAAACCGCCATATCCTGCAAACTCCACTCCTTCGTATCCTATTTCCGCAACCTTTTCAAGAGTACCTATAAAATCTTTTTGTGTCTCCTCTCTCAAAGTGTAAAGTTGAAGTGCTATAGGTATACTCATTTTAATTTTTTCCCCCTTTAACCTAAAACTATTTCCTTACCTTTTTCAGCTGATTCATAGGCACCTCCTATTATTTCCATGAGTTTTGCCCCTTCTTCAGCAGAAGCCAAAGGCTCTTTGTCATTTTTTATACAGTTAACAAAATGTTCAAATTCATTTAAAGGCGATTTTGGATAATTGGTGTCGGGAACTATGTCAATCAATGTATCAATAATTTCCGAAAATACTTTAAGCTGTCCGTTTTTAAACCATATGCCACCTTTATCACCTAAAATTTCATAGTAATTGTAATCTCCCTCAATGTTGGAAGCCCAGCTGAATTCAAAGTCAATTGTGGCACCATTTTTAAGCCTTACAAAGCCTACTGCCATATCCTCCACATCGTAAATTCCATCCCCGCTTTTTGCATAATTCCAGCTGTTTAAACTGTTGCTATTTGAAAACTTAGAATAAGTAGCTGATGACACAGATTGCACCTCTGGGTATCCCATGAAATACAAGACTAAGTCTAAAAAATGTACTCCCAGGTCAATTAGAGGGCCTCCTCCAGACAATTTCTTATTTGTAAACCATCCGCCTTTTCCAGGAATACCTCTCCTTCTCCTCCAGCCAGTCTTTACATGGTATATTTCGCCTATATACCCTTCCTCTATATATCTTTTTACAAAGAAAGATTCATTTGTAAACCTATTATTTAATCCTATCATAAACTTCCTTTTGTATTTATTTTTTGATTCAATGACCTCATAAGCTTCTTTTGCATTTAGAGTTATAGGTTTTTCACAATGCACATGAATTCCCTTTTCCATCGCTTTTATAGAAATAGGCGCATGTAAATAATTAGGAGTACATACGCTTATAAGGTCTAGTTTTTCTCTTGCAAACATTTCTTCATAATCTGTATAAACATGAGGTATATTGTACTTTTCCGCTAATCTTTTTGCAGCCTCTATATCCGGATCAGATATGGCTACAATTTCAACATCTTCTACTTTTGAATAACCATTTAAGTGTTTGTAATCAGCAACTGACCCTGCACCAACACATGCATATTTAAGTTTTCCCATACAAAAGCCTCCATTTACCTGTTAAAATATACTGGTTCTCCTGTTTTCGCAGATGTATAAATAGCCTCTAGTATCTCAGTTACTACAAGAGCTTCTTCTGGCTTTACAACCGGCTCTGTATCGTTTATGATGCAATCAATCCAAGCTTTTGCTTCTAAAAATCCTGGGTCATCTGATTTACCTTCATAGAAATCTACTCCACCTACATCAGTAGAAACTTTAGTTGTATAAAGCTTTCCAAATTTCTCTCCATTTATGCGAAGTCCATCTCTCATGTCAGCTCCGCCTTCTGTTCCACACAAAGTGGTCATAGCCTCGCCAACCTCTAAAGTATTTAAAGCCCAACTGGACTCTAATATAATGGTAGCTCCATTCTCCATTACTATAAATCCAAAAGCTGAATCTTCAACTGTGAACTTTTCAGGATCCCATGGCCCCCAAGCATTCGCAGCATTTGCTCTTTTGCCTAATTTATAGTAGGCGCTTCCCATTACAACTTTAGGCTTATAGTTATTCATCATCCACAATGTCAAATCAAGGGCATGTGTTCCTATATCGATTAAAGGCCCACCACCTTGCTCTTCTTCATTCAAGAAAACACCCCATGTAGGTACCGCGCGGCGACGTATAGCATGAGCCTTAGCAAAATATATTTCTCCTAGTTCACCATTTTGACAAATTTTATGTAAATATTGAGAATCTGGTCTAAATCGATTTTGATACCCTATAGTGAGTTTCTTACCTGTTTTCTTATATGCTTCCACCATTCTTCTGGCATCTGCAGCAGTCTTAGCCATAGGCTTCTCACACATTACATGTTTTCCTGCATAAAGAGCATCAACAGTTATGTCTGCATGAGACTTGTTGGGAGTTAAGACATGAACCACATCTATCGTTTTATCTTCAAGAAGTTTTTTGTAATCCGTATATACTTTCGCGTCTTTTGTACCATATTCTTTTGCCGCTTTTTGAGCCCTCTCTTCTATGATGTCACAAAAGGCCACCATTTCAACATTGTCTAGTTTTGCCAAAGAGGGCATGTGTTTGCCAAAAGCAATTCCTCCACAACCTATAATTCCTACTCTAAGTTTTTCTTTTACCATAAAAATTCCTCCCCTAATTATATTTAAATTTGTATTTTTAAGACAAAACTTTATTCTTTATTTTACTGTTGACTCTCTTATTATTAGCTCATGCTCTAAAAAAATCCTCTGTGGTTCTTCTAATTTGCCACTCATGTGTTTTATCAGTAGTTCCATAGCAACACACCCTAAATCGTATTTTGGCTGTGAAATAGTTGTAAGCATAGGGTCATACATAGAAGCAAAGCTTATATCATCAAAGCCTACAACCGCTATATCCTCAGGGACTTTAAGCCCTTCTTCCTTTATCGTTCTTATAGCTCCAATAGCCATGATGTCAGAGATTGCAAATATAGCAGTAGGCCTTTCTTCCATCGCCAAAAGCTGTTTCGCTGCTCTTACTCCGCTTTTAAAGCTGTAATCTCCGTATTTTATAAGCTTTTCGTCAAATTCTATCCCTGAATCTTCAAGAGCTTTTTTATAACCCGCTTCCCTCTGCTTCGTAGATACAAAGTTATTTTCACAGCTTATCATTCCTATTCTTTCATGTCCCAATCCTATCAAATGCTTCACTGCTTTGTAAGCTGCAGAAAAGTTGTCTATAGATACATATGAAACGCCAGCTCCTTCTATGTATTCACAACACTGAACGACAGGATAATTTTGGCCTATCAATGTCAGTTCTTCTTTTCCCATCACAGGCGCCATAAAAATAACGCCATCCGCCAATCTGTTTTTTAAAATTTCAAGGTATACCTTTTCTCTGTTAATATCAGAATCAGTATTGCAAAGCATTACATTGTAACCATTTTTATGGGCTACATCTTCTATTCCTTTTACAACCCTTGCATAAAAAGGATTTGAGACATTAGGCATCAAAGCCAATATCATTTTCGTTTCAGAACGTCTTAAATTTCTTCCAAGGAGATTTGGATGATAATTTAATTCTTTTATCGCTTTTAATACTCTTTCCTTTGTTTCTTCAGACACCGAGTCACTGTCATTTAAAACTCTTGATACTGTTGCAACAGAGACTCCTGCTCTTTTAGCAACTTCTCTAATATTAGCCATTCTAACCTCCTATGTAACAGATTACATAATATTTTTCATTGAGTTTCAGAGACATATCTAATAAAATGTGTAACGCATTACATTTACTATTATACCTCTAAATTAAAAAAAATCAATAGCAACAAATAAATTTTCATACTTTTATTTTAAATTTTGTTTTTTATTTAAAAAAGACTGCCGAAGCAGTCTAACAAAATAAAAAGCATCGAAGTAAAAATACTGCACCTCGATACTATATTTTGCTGTTAAAATATTCCTCTGAAACTTGAAGCTGATTTTTTAAAATCTCTTTCCATAAATATTTTGGAATTTCACCACTTCCCATTGAAACTTTTGTCCGTCTAATATTGCCATTTTTATCACGTTTAACGTAGAAATAATGATCCGTTTGTTTGTATAACTCCCAACCGTCTCTTTCACAAAAACGCTTTAATTCTCTCCATGTTGGCATTTTATTAGTTTTTTTACTCCTTCATGACTATCTTGTAATAAGACATTTAAAATATATGGTAAATGTTTTTTACGGTTAGGAGCTGAATACCAATATTGAAAGTCGTTATAAAAGTCTTCTGCATATTCAATTAAATCATTTACTAAACGATTTAAAGCCTCTTCTTCGTTTTTTCCATTAGCAACAATATCAATTTCGTTTAATGAAATTGTTACACTCCCATTCTCTTCTTTAAAAATATTTGCTGTAAATGTATATACTTTTAACATTTCTTTTGCCATTTCTAAGTTTGAAACAAAAATATAATCTTTTGTGCGCTTAATAATTTTTGGCTTTTCACGAATAACCGAATTGATAAAATCACTCCATTCATTTCGAGCATCTGTTGCATTCACTGTAAACATTTCATTCATTCCCCCTTTTTCACCTCCATTATATCATATTATGTGCAATATGTACAGTATGTACATATTGCTAAGTTTTATACATAACAAATTTATTCCGCCTCTTTGTGAACCGAAAAAGCTCAACCTTATCGGTTGAGCAAAACTATCATTCTAATGTTTTTATCTGCTCTTCAAGAGCTTGTATCTTATTTTTAAGGTATTCTAATTGCTGTAGTGCTTGTTGTTTTTGTTGCATCATCTCTTCTTTTTGACTGCCTTGCTGTCTTAATTCTTCCATCTTATTTTTAACTGTTTCAACTATTTTTTGTTTGCTATTGTCAAAAAACTCCATAGCTTTATTAACAGCATCTTGCATCTCTTTTATGCTCTTTTCTATTGATGGTTTCATATTTTCTTTTGCTTTTGGGTAGAGCATTAAACTTAAAGCTGCTGCTCCAATCCCCCAGTAAAGCTTTCTGGAGGAAAGAAATTTTAAAATACCCATTTTCTTCTCTCCTCCTCTCTTTTGTTCCATTAATATTTTGCCCTCAATTTTTTATATAATTTAATGTGTTATTTACCAAAAATCATAACTTTTGTTATCGCTTTATATAAATCCTTTGCATTATATTTTTCACTAATTTTAGAAAAATATTGTAAAAATTCTCCTATTGTCTCTTGCCATAAATTTACTATTTCATTCTTTTTAGACGGGTCTTTTTTGTATTCCTTAAAAGACAATTCCATCGCATATTTTAAGGCATCAACTGCCTTTTGAAATTCTTTTTTTATGTCATCCATTATTATTTTACCCCCAAAAAAGTATAATCTAAAGATAATATATGAAAATTATCACGATAGTGTCACAAAAAATAAAAAATGAAAAAAGGAGAAGGTTCCTTTTATCCGAAAAAATTCAGACAAACGGAACCGTCCCTCTTATCTGATTATATTTATACTGTTACCACATTTCTTACACTTATTGCCTTCCAATCCTTTTACATTAACATACCAGTTTTGCCTCTCTACAAGCAAATTACCGCAATAAGGACAATGTGTATTGTTATCAAATCCCAATACATTCCCTACAAAGACAAAATTTAAATATTTTTTCCCTATCTCATAAGCTTTTTGAAGCGTAGCTATAGGAGTAGCTGGATTATTCATTTGATAATTTGGAAAATATCTTGAAAAATGTAATGGTATATTTTTGTCAATTTGAGAAAGCCATTTTACTAAGTTTTCTATTTCTTCTTCTTTGTCATTTAAATCGGTAACAACTAAATTAGTAACCTCTACATGGCAATATTTCGAAACTTCTTCGACGGTCTTTAAAACGGGTTCTAATCCTCCCCCAACAATCTTTTTATAAAAATCCTCTGTATAAGCTTTTACATCTATGTTCATGGCATCTACATAAGGAAGTATCTTTTTTAATGGTTCTAAATTTATATATCCGTTTGTCACAAGTACAGTTTTTAACCCCTCTTTTTTAGCCTCAATCAATCCATCGTGTACATATTCATACCATATTAAAGGCTCGTTGTAAGTAAAAGCAATCCCTATATTGTCTCTTTGTCTTTTTGCTGCAGCAATCAATTCTTGGGGAGAGATGTAATCTCCCTCCCATTTTTGATGTGCTATTTCCCAATTTTGACAAAACTTACACTTTAAATTGCAGCCATAAGTCCCCACAGAAAATATATATCTGCCTGGATAAAAGTGATAAAGAGGCTTTTTCTCAATTGGGTCCATTGCTACAGAGGTTATAATTCCGTAATTTTCAGTCACTAATGTTCCGTTTATATTTTTTCTCACATTGCAGACTCCGTACTTCCCTTCATTTATACGGCAATTGTGGGGACATAGCAAACATTCTACAACATTATTCTCTAGTTTTTTATAGAACATAGCCTCTTTTAACATAGTAAAAGATACCATTTCTCCATAAACTTAAATAGAGAAATGGCTCCTCCCTCCTTTTTACCTTACTATTTATGTCTTTCAACTTCAAATTTTTCTATTGTATAATCCTCATCTGGACTAATTCCAGCTTTTCTCAAAGCAATAGAAATTTGTTCTTCAACAGTGTCTACTCCTTCTAAGTCAGGTAAAAGCAATCCTGAACGATAGCCTTTCCTCACTATTACTCCATATTTTTTGGGGTTAAGCTCTTTTTTTGATTTAACAGGTTGAGGAGGTGTCAAAACATCCACTGAATACTCAATATCCTTCAGTTCATACTCCTCTACAGGTTCAAAGCGAGGATCTTCAAAACCTGCACTTATGGCATTTTTTATTATTTCTTCTGCTATATTCTTTCTCTGTGGAACTACTGTACCTATGCATCCTCTAAGTTCCCCATCTTTATGAAGAGAGACAAATACTCCTGCTCTTTTTGTATACATTTCTTCAGGCAAACCTTCTGGAACTGGCATTGGTTTTCTATATTTCACATAATATTCAAGGCTTTCCCTTGCAAGTTTCACATAGTGGTCTTCTTTTTGCCTTATTTCTTCAATTCTCTGTCTTTTTAGATTGTATAACTTTTCTAAAAGGCTTGTTTCCTTATACTGATCCACTTCAAATTGCGCAACACCATATCCTACGCCAAATGGCCCTTCATGGGATAATACTTTCGCTTTGACCTCATAACCATCAAGAACTCCCAACATGACGCAAACAGACCTAAACCCACACTCTGCGGCTTCTTCAATTAAGCCTTTGTCCATTCCAATTATTTCTTCTACCTTCATCTCAGAAAGCAAGTCTAGAAGTTTTTTGTCAAAAACTTCTCCCTTTGGCGTATAGCCATTTGGACTATTGGGGGTCAATTTGTGAGATAAATCCCCACTGGCGATAAAAACAACTTTTTTGTTTGATTCCATTATTGCTTTGTTTATTGCAATTCCAAATTCGTAAAGTTGTTCAAAGGGCAAAAAGCCATAGGAAATATGAATTAATTTGAAAGTAGCATAATGTTTTGTCACAAAATATAAAGGTACAATAGTTCCGTGATCAAGCTTTTTGGGAAGCACATATTTTTTGGCTAATTCATCATCTACTTCTGCAATAGGTATATCTCTCTTTCTAGATTCTTCTACAATTTTTTCAACAAGTTCTAAATCATTCTCAAATTCAAACCTTACACCTCTTGCACCAAACTGTCCAAGGTCTCCTTCTAAACTAGAAAAAACAGTCACTGCCACAGCATCTCTAAAAACGTATCCATGAGGAGTGACAACTATTATTGTATCAGGCTTTTTTTCTTTTATGTTGCTTGAAACAGTATTAAGTGAATCTATCGTCCTTTGAATCTTTTTTTCTTCTCCTCTCCCTATTTCAGGTACGATTATAGGTGGATGAGGCATGAGATAACAAGACAACAAAACTCCCATTTTTTAACACCTCGACACTTTTTCTTCTCATATTTGATTATACCACAATAACAAAAGCTTCATCCCTTATAAATTAATATTAGGGTGAAGCTTTTTAAAAATTACATAATAACAGCAATATCAATATCACTTTCACTAGTATAATTGCTTTTCGCATAAGAACCATATAAATAAACTTTCTCAATGTTCATTTCTTTTTTGACTAATCCGGCGCATTCTCTAGCAATCTTTTCTATGGTTTTCATATCAATGAAAGTAACTATTATCTCATCACCTTTACCTTCTCAATGCTTAAAGTGGTAAATTCATATTTTAAACTACCATACCTCATTCCTTATCTTTCTTTATATACTTCCTAATTACTCCCTCAAAAATAATATCTATTACATAGGCTGAAACACTTGCTAATATTATAAAGAACAATATTGGCATAATGTTTGCAAGAATCAAGGCAGTTAACAACGTCAAAATTATAAGTATTGTTTGGGGCAAATGTCCAAGACCTAATAAAAAAGAGGTTTTCCATAAGCCAAAAAGTTTCCCCTCATAATATTGAATTGTTAAAAAAGTGTATATCAATGTGATTAAAAACATGAGTCCCATTGACAATAACAAACCAGCAAGAATGTATGCAAAAGCTGTGTTTTGTTGTATAAAAAATCTCACGTCTACGTAAAGTATTAAAATAACAGCAACGGTAATCACAAAGTTTATAAGCATCCACGAGAAGTGCTTTGTAAAACCCTTCCAAAATTCTTTAAAGACGCTGCTTCCTTCATCTTTTCTCAATAAACGTATTGAATGAAAAAGAGCTTCTGTGGATTGGAAAATTGTAACAACAGGAAGTGAAAATATAATCCACAGAAGATTTAATATCATTAAATCGCTTATGAAATAGGCTATGTCGTAAAGCTTTGAGTCTCTCATTGCATTTCACCTTTACATTTATTTTAACAATTTCTTTTGTATTTTACCAGCTGCATTCTTGGGAAGTTCGGGTACAAACTCAAAAATCTTTGGAATCTTATATGAAGCCAATTTATCCTTTAAAAAGCTTTGAAGCTCTTTTCTATCAGCTTTCGCTCCTTCTTTTAGCACCACAAAAGCTTTAACTTCTTCTCCTTTCAATGGATCACCCACTCCTATCACAGCTGCTTCTAAAACATCAGGATGTTCTAATAAGGCATCTTCAACTTCCCTCGGATATACATTAAACCCACCTAATATTATCATGTCTTTTAGTCTATCTACAATGTAAAAATATCCGTCTTCATCTTTTTTTGCAAGGTCACCCGTGTGGAGCCAACCACCTCTTAAAGTCTTAGCAGTTTCTTCTGGCATGTTGTGATAGCCAACCATTATATTAGGCCCCCTTAAAACAAGCTCTCCTACTTCTCCAACGGGGAGTTCGTTATCATTTTCATCCATTATCTTTGCTTCAACACAAGGAAGTGGCAACCCAACAGACCCCGGTTTTCTTATGGCATCAGGCTCTAAAGGATTTAAAAGTGCAACAGGAGCTGCCTCACTTAACCCATAGCCTTCTACAAGCGGAAAATTGAATTTTTCCTCAAATCCTCTTTGTATCTCAGGCGCTAATGGAGCTCCACCTGATATAGCTAACCTTAAAGCTTTAAATTGTCCCTTTTCTGCCATTCTCATAAGGACCGCAAACATCGAAGGCACTCCGCAAAAAACAGTTACATCTTCTTTTGTCAGTGTCTCCAATGTGTCTTTTGGCATAAAACTTTCTTTTATTGTAATAACAGAACCCAAATAAAATCCAAGAAGTATGTTGACTGTCCAAGAAAAACTATGAAACAAAGGCAATACAGCTAAAAAATTATCAGAAGGCCCTAAGTCAGAAACCTCATCCATAGCTTTTACATCAGCAATGAAGTTATTGTGAGTAAGCATCGCACCTTTAGGTTTCCCTGTCGTTCCAGAGGTATATATATACGTACATACTTCGTCTGGTTCTATTTCAACATGTTGAGAAGGACCCATTTTTAAAATTGCATTAATTGTATTTTCATCTAAAACGATCACATTTTTAAGATTCAATCTTCCCAATTGAGATTTATCAACTTTTTGTGCTATTACAGGATGAACTACCAAAGTATTAGCTCCTGATTCCATGATTATATAAGCTATTTCTTCAAGAGTAAGCATCATGTTAAGTGGAACAACAATCGCCCCTGCTTTTGACACTCCCATAAAAGAAAAAATATATTCAGGACAATTTGGGAAACTTAAAGCCACCCTATCACCTTTTTTAACACCTATTGATTGAAAAAAAGAAGCGTATTTATCTATTAAAGTATCCACTTCTCCATAAGTATAAACTCTGTCTTTAAATTTTATCGCCACATGGTTCTCAGACACTTTTGCGTTTTTGTAAAGTTCATGAATTTTCATAATTATCCTCCTTTAACTTAATATGGCAGCACCGATGATCCCTGCATCATTTCCAAGCTCTGCTTTTCTTATGTCAGCATACGGTAAGTCTTTGAATAAAATATTCTCTGCCACTTCTTTTTTAAGAGGCTTTATGAGAAAATCTCCTGCATTTGCAACTCCTCCACCCAATATTATCACTTCAGGGTCAAACATGTTTATCACATTTACAATCCCAATAGCTAAGTATTTGACGTAGTCGTTGAAAATTCTCATTGCTTGCTCATCGTACTGCTTCGCCGCGTCAATTACATTTTTAGCCGTGATGCTGTTTATATCCCCATTTGCAAATTTTAAAATAAGAGAATTGGGATCTTTTTCTACTGCCTTTTTCCCTTCTCTTATTAAAGCAGTTGCTGAAGCATATGTCTCTAAACATCCAATTTTACCACAATTACATCTTATACCATTGTCTCCTATCACTATGTGTCCAAGCTCAGGTGCAAAATGATGTGCACCATTGTATATTTTACCATCAAGGATAAAACCAGAACCTACTCCTGTTCCTAAGGTAATTGTCACTGAGGACTTAGAACCTTTGCCAGCCCCATATGCTGCTTCTGCCAAAGCTGCTACATTTGCATCATTGTCCATATATATTGGCAAATCAATGTATTTTCTTATTTCTTTTACAAGAGGAACTTTTGTCCAAAACAGATTCACCGCTCGTATTACTATGCCTTTTTCGCTATCTGCTACGCCCGGGACTCCTATTCCCATTGACTTAATATCACTTACACTTAGATTACTCCTCTTAATAAGTTCAAAAGCTATATCCGCTATGTCTTTGGCAATCGCTTCATAACCCCTTTCGGGTTTTGTCGGCCTGCTACCTGTAGCTACTATACGTCCCTCTTCATCCACCAATCCAACAGCAATATTAGTGCCTCCAAGGTCAACACCAATTCTCATTCTTCCTCTCCTCCAATTTTTCGTTTTTTCTCTTTAAGATATTCTTTTATTTTTCCAACATCAGTATTAAGCACTAAATCCTCAGTTATACCGGCATTTTTAATAACTTTGAGAGCTTCATCAAACCTTCCTACATCAAAGCTTACATGGGCATCGCTTCCTACAGCAATTTTTACTCCCATTTCTTTCGCTTTTTTAGCAATGAGAAAACAATTTTCTTCACTGCCCTTTCTTGAACTTACAAAGGAGCTGTTGTTTATTTCAATAAATTTGCCATATTCTTTAGCAGCCATTAAAACTTTTTCAATATCTATTGGATAGATGGGATTCCCAGGATGTCCTATTATATCTACACAAGGGTTTTTTATAGCATTTATAATAGCTTTTGTGTTTCTTTCTATATCGTCACTTGGTTCAAAACACACGTCATGCAAACTGGCAATCACTATATCTAGTTTTTTAAGTATTCCTTCTGGTAAGTCCAAATTTCCTTCTTCATCCATTATATTAACTTCTACCCCTTTTAATATCTCCACCCCCTCTATTTTTTCAGGTAACACTTTTAAATTTCCAAAATACCAAAGGTGAGCAGCTCCTGGCATTTTAGGCCCGTGGTCTGTCATACATATAAGTTGAAGCCCTTTTTTATAAGCCTCTCTTGCGTTTTCTGTAATAGTGCTGTAAGCGTGACCGCTTGAAATTGTGTGAGTATGAGTGTCCAAAACCAACTTCAACTTTATCCTCTCCCTTTAATTCCCTATTTGTTTTAATAATTTTTTGTTAAGCTCATGGGCAGCGTTGTATCCCATCTGTTTTTGCCTGTGGTTCATCGCTGCTACTTCTACTATTATCGCGAGATTTCTTCCTGGCCTTACAGGTATAGTAAGCTTTGGAACTTTGACATCTAAAAATTTAATATATTCATCTTCTAATCCTAACCTGTCATAATATTTATCTTCATCCCATTCCTCCAATTGAATGACTAAATCTATATTCATTGTATTTCTAACAGACCCCACACCGTACAACGTCTTAATATCAAGTATGCCAATGCCCCTTATCTCAATAAAATGTCTTATTATCTCCGGTGAACTCCCTTGAAGCTTGTCCTCACTTATCTTGCTAATCTCCACTGCATCATCAGCAACTAACCTGTGTCCCCTTTTGATTAGCTCTAATGCTGTTTCACTTTTACCTATGCCACTTTCTCCTAATAAAAGAACACCTATACCATACACATCTACAAGGTCTCCGTGAATAGTAATTTGTGGTGCTAACTTTTCATCAAGGTAATTTATTAATCTATTTATAAATTTCGTAGAAGCTTCTTTCGTCCTCAAAAGATATCTATCGTACTTTTGGGCAGCATCTATAAGTTCTTGGCGTATATTTAAATCTCTTGTTACAATAAGGCAAGGAATGGGGTAAGTAAAGAATTTATCTGCTCTTTCAGCTAATACGCCATCTGGCAGCTGTTCTATAAAAGTTGTCTCGACTTTTCCTATTATTTGCACTCTTTCATAAGCAAAATGCTCATAAAAGCCGGAAAATTGTAAGCCCGGCCTATTTACATCACTTGTTGTTATATCTATTTTATTATTTTTGGCCTCAACAATGACTTCTAAATTTAAATCCTTTATCAAAGTTTCAACAGGAATCTTATCCACTTTTTCACCTCCAGCCAGCAACAAAACGCTGCATTTAATTCAATTATATTATTTAATGTAAAATAAGTAAATAGACAAAACCTTTTCTTCTTGGAAGATGTAAATTATAATATGTTTATAGCCATATAAACTTTTGAGGTGAAAAAATGTTAAGACAAAGACTTCTTAGACTTTTAAAAGAAAACAAAGGGGAATATATCTCTGGGCAAAAACTTTCTGATGAGCTCAACGTTTCAAGAACTGCTATATGGAAACATATAAATGAATTAAAAAATGAAGGATACCAAATAGAAGCCCATCATAAGCTGGGGTATATATTGCTTTCTGAGCCTGATTTGTTAATTTATGAAGAAGTATCCCCTTATCTTACTACAGATTTTATAGGAAAAAATTATATACATAAGTTAGTCATTGATTCTACAAACAACCTTGCCAAAGAAATAGCATCAAACGTTCCTGATGGCACAGTAATTATTGCCGAAGAGCAGACAGCAGGAAGAGGACGATTAGGAAGAAGTTGGATATCTCAAAAAGGCTGTGGCATCTGGATGTCTATCATTTTAAAACCAAATATACAGCCACAGGAGGCAATTAATCTCACACAAGTAGCGGCAATTTCTGTAGTCAAAGCTATTGAAGAAGTATTTCACGTAGAAAGCAAAATAAAATGGCCAAATGATATAATACTAAACAATAAAAAAGTGTGTGGAATATTGACAGAGATGAGTTCAGAGATTGACAAAATAAACTATGTGATAATAGGAATTGGAGTCAATGTAAATTGTGACAATTTCCCTGAAGAATTAAAAGGGAAAGCCACTTCCTTGTACTTAGAAACCAACTCTAAAGTTGATAGAAAAAAACTTACCGCCAGCATTTTAAATAACCTGGAATTTTATTATAATGCATATTTACAAAAAGGCTTTGTATACATAAGGCCTATATGCATTGAAAAATCCATAACAATAGGAAGGCAGATAAAAGTCATTGCCAATGAGGGTGAAATTGAAGGGAAAGCTGTAACTATTGACAATAATGGAAGTTTGGTAGTAGAGACTAAAGAGGGCAAAAGACTTAGTATTATGTCAGGAGATGTGTCTGTAAGGGGGTTACTGGATTATGTTTAAACAAAATCTTGACGCTCCAGTTTGTTGACAAAGTTAAAAAATGTTCAAAGGAGATATTTTGCATCGTCGCTCCGGTGTTCCAAAGCGACAAAACTAAAGCTCGACCTTCAGGTTCCGGCAGGGTACCGGGCACAATCGGCATCCATGCCTTAAGGTGCCCGCCTCCGCCATCCATGGCTTCGGCCCTGCCTCCACCCTCGGTCTTGCTAAGTTTTGTTATCGCTTTGTAACAAGTCGCGCCAAACGCAAAATATCTTCTTTTCGAAAGTTTGTCTACAGTCTGAAGCATCCAAGCCAAAATCTTGACGCTTTTTATTTCCTAAAATATTCATATACAGCTTGAGCAGCTTTTTCATTCATTCCTTCCACTTTTTTAAGGTCCTCCACACTTGCCCTTTTTATTTCTTCTATGGATTTGAAGGCATCATATAATGCTTTTGCCCTTTTTTCACCTATGCCGGGGATATTGAGAAGTTCGCTTTTAAATCTTTTGCTTTGCTTTTCTTTGTGGAAAGTTATAGCAAACCTATGAGCCTCTTCTTGTATTTGAGCAATCAGGCGAAAAGCTTTTGTAGTCATAGGGATGTCAATTTCACCTTGAGGTGATACAAGGCCTCGAGTCCTGTGTTTTGAATCTTTTACCATACCATAAACAGGAATAGAAATCCCCCAGCCACTTAACACCTGCAGTACAGCATTTACATGCCCTATGCCACCATCTACAAATATTAAATCTGGCATTTCAGCAAATTTGGCCTTATCCTCTTCAAGTTCACCTTTTTCAATAAGCTCTTTTTCTTCAATACCGTGCAAAAACCGCCTTTCTATTACCTCTCTCATACTCTCATAATCGTCTTGTCCCTCTACATATTTTATGTTAAACTTCCTGTACTGACTTTTCTTTGGCTTTCCATCTACAAACACCACCATAGACCCTACATTTTCTTGACCCCTTGTGTTTGAAATATCATAGGCTTCAATTCTCTTAGCGTAATCAAGCCCCACTAAATTAGAGAGTTCTAATGCAGCCTGGTCTTTTGAAATTTCATCTCTTATTGATATGTCATTCTTCAGGGCTTCTAAAGCATTTTGATAAACCATATCAACCAGTTCTTTTTTCTTACCTCTTACAGGAATTGTTATAAAAACTTTGTTGCCTCTCTTTTGTGATAACCATTCACTGAGAAGCTCTCTTTCGTCTAATTCCACATCAGTTATTATTTCTTTAGGAATGTAAGGAGCACCTTCATAAAATTGCTTTATAAAGGAAGAGATTACTTCTCCTCTTTCCATACCTTCTGTATTTTTCATATAATAATGCTCTCTTCCGCTTAATTTTCCATCTCGTACAAAGAACACCTGTATACAGGAAATATCCGCACTTCGGGCCATTGAAATTATATCCTGTTCATCTTCTCCTACTGATACTACCTTTTGTTTTTCTGATGTCCTTTCAATGGCAAAAATCTGGTCTCTAATCCTCGCCGCTTCCTCGAACCTCAATTCTTCCGCCGCTTTTTGCATGTCTTCTTTAAGTTTTTGTATGAGCCAATCTCTCTTTCCATCAAGAAAGAGAACTGCCTGATCAACTAATTTTCTATAATCTTCTTTATTTATTTTGTTAGTGCAAGGAGCAGAACACAATCCTATGTGGTAATAGAGACATTCTCTAACTTTACCAATGTCCTTTTCAATATTTCTGTTACATGTCCTTACTGGAAACATTTTTCTGACAAGTTTTATAGTCTCCCTCACTGCAAAGGCACTGCTATAAGGCCCAAAATATTTAGCACCATCTGGCTCGATTCTTCTTGTAAACATTATGCGAGGATACTCTTCATTTACTGTAACTTTAATATAGGGGTAATTTTTGTCATCTTTTAATAATATATTATACTTAGGCTTATACTTTTTAATTAAGTTACATTCCAACATTAAAGCTTCAAGTTCAGTATCAGTAACAATGTACTCAAAGTCTTCCACATGAGAAAGCATTACTTTTACTTTTGGCAATTGATTTTCTTTGTTTTGAAAGTACTGCCTCACTCTATTTTTGAGAACTACCGCTTTACCTACATAAATTATTTTGCCACTTTTATCTCTCATTATATAAACACCAGGTTTTTCAGGCAAAAGCTTTAATTTTTCTTCTATGGCCATTGTCCATCACCTTCAGGTCATTTAGTTAAATAAGCTCTTATTATATCTCTTGCTATAGGTGCTGCTACTTTCCCACCTTCACCACCATTTTCAACTATTACACTTACGACAATTTGCGGATTTTCGGCAGGTGCAAAACCTACAAACCAGGCATGGGGATCCCCGTGAGGATTTTCTGCAGTACCAGTTTTGCCTGCAACTGTAATACTAGAAATTTGTGCAGCTTTACCTGTCCCCTCTTTATTGTTAACTACGCCTATCATCAATTGTTTAATAGTATCTGCCACCTTTTTTGATATAGGATTTAAATACTGTGAAGGAGTGCTTTTTTCAATGATTGCCCCTGAAATAGGATCTGCCACGTATCTCATCAAATAAGGCTTCATCATAACCCCATCATTTGCAACGGCAGAAGCAACTAAAGCCATTGTAAGAGGTGTTACAAGGATTTTACCCTGTCCTATAGAAGATTCTGCTAAAGCAACTTTTCCTTCAATAGGAGGAAAATAATTTTGTGCTGTATCTATTTCTAAAGGAACTCGTTTATTTAGACCAAAAGCATAAGCCATTGTTTGCAAGTTTTCGCTTCCTAAATCTAAACCAACCTGTATAAAAAAGGAATTGCAAGACCTATAAAAAGCTTGTCTAAAATCCTCTGTTCCATGAGCAATGCCTCCAAAATCATTTATCTTGTTGCCATCCACAATTATATATCCTTTGCAATCAAAAATCTTGTTATATAATTCAGGTTTATATGTCAAAACTGCTGCAGTGGTTATAATTTTAAAGACAGACCCTGGAGGATACAACCCTTGCGCAGCTCTATTTAAAACTACGTGTTCAGAACTTGTCATTATTTCTTCCCAATTTTCTCCTAAAGTATTGGGGTCATAAGAAGGAGAAGAAACCATTGCTAAAATTTCTCCAGTCTTTGGATTTAAAGCTACAACCGCTCCTTTTTTACCCTCCATCTCTTTGTAAGCAAGGTCTTGAAGAGTTTTATCTATTGTCAAATATACATTATCTCCTACCTGTCCTTTTGCTAAAACCAATTTTCTAAGAATAGTCATTGGGTCATTTCCTACCATCCCAAGTAATTCTTTGTCATAAGCTTTCTCTATTCCTGCATTTCCTTGTTGATATATTCTGCGACTATAGCCTATTACTTGCGCAAAAGCAGGCCCATCTAGGTATTCTCTCTTTTGTGAGCCATCTACAAACACGCTTTTTGCAAGTACAGTCCCATTTCTGTCTAAAATACTGCCTCGCAATATCTTTTTTTCTTGTTCTATAAGTCTTCGATTGTAAACACTATACGAACTAGTAATTAATTTATCTCTTTCATATATTTGGAAATAAGTTAAATAGGCAACTAGGCCGAAAAAAAGTATAGAAAAAAACCAAAACAGAATTTTAATATTGCGATTTAAGTTGGACATCCTGTTGCTCCTCCTTAAGAGCTATGCCATTGAGCATACCCAATGTCACAAAGCTCGTCACCATAGAACTACCACCATAACTTACAAAGGGAAGGGTTACCCCTGTCAGAGGTATGAATTTTATGACACCACCAATTATAGTAAAAACTTGTAAACTAAACATTGAAATAAGGCCTGTAGCTACTAATACACCAAACTCATCTTTAGCATTTAGTGCTACTTTAATCCCTCTATACATTATAACAAAATACACAAGAATTATGGCTATAGCACCTAAAAGTCCAAATTCTTCACTAATAGCAGAAAATATGAAATCACTTGCCACAACCGGTATATACTCTGGATGCCCCATGCCGAGCCCTGTGCCAAAAAAGCCTCCTGCCGCAATGGCAAAAAGTGATTGTACAATTTGATATGTCTTTCCAGGTACATCCATCCAAGGGTTCAACCATGCCTCAATTCTTACTCTTACGTGCCAAAACAAAAAGTAGGATATTATGCCTCCTAAAACAAAGAGCCCAATCCCTACTGCTGTGTATAATAGATTAGAAGTAGATACAAAAATTAATAATACTGTAGTAATATAAAATAAAAACGCCATCCCTAAGTCTTTTTCTAATACAAATATTCCTACAATTACAAGAGTTATTAATCCTAAAACAATTATGTCTTTTGTTTCTCTCCTAGTGCACAAATATTTTGCCAAAAAAATTATATATATTATCTTAGCAAGTTCAGCTGGTTGAACATATATGCCGTCAAAAGTAAGCCAGTTTTTAGCACCACCTATTTCTCTTCCAAAAATTAATGTTGAGCCCAGTAGTGCTATTGTAAGTGCAATGTAAACAGCTTCCCCGTATTTGAATTTATAAAGTAAATCGTAATATTTTGAAATATATGAGGAAATGAAGTAAAGTGTAAAACCTATTCCAATCCAAACAATCTGCTTTATGAGCAAATCTGGTGCAACTCTATATATCATTATAAGTCCCATTTCTGTTAAAAAAGAAGTTAAAATGATAAATTGTATTTCACCCAATGGGAACAATCTTACATGTAAGTAATAAACAATATAAATTAATATTGGAAATGCTAATGTAAAATATATAGTGTCAAATCCTTTCGGTTTATTGTGTATAAAAAGCAGCAAAAAGGCTATTACAAATATCCAAAAAACATTTTTCATAGCTTTGGATCCAGTTTTTATATATTCTTCCATAAGATTTCACCTACAAAATAAATTTGAGTTCAACATCACCTAAAGTAATTACATCGTTATTCCTTATTTTAACAATTCCTTTTATTCTTTTGCCATTAACAAAAGTTCCATTTGTACTGTTTAAATCTTGTATATAAAACCTCTTGCCCCTCTTTCGTATGATAGCATGCCGTGCAGACACATAAGGGCTTTCAATTACTATATCACATTCTTCCGACCTTCCTATAGTAGTAACTTCAAAAAGATTAAAAGTCCTTTCTCCATTTAAAAAAGTAAGTTTAGCCGCTGTTATTTGCCTCTCATATCTTGTCCCTTTTATGTCCATATACACTATTTTAAAAACTCTGTATAAAAACAGGTAGATGAGAAAAATAAGGACATATTTTAATATCTGAGAAGCTATAGCATAATACATAAATTCACCTCATTTTTGAGAAAGGACTTTTTTCAAAAACCATCCAGTATAAGAATTCTCATTGGCAGCAACTTCCTCAGGTGTCCCTGTAGCTATTACCATTCCACCTTTGTCTCCACCTTCTGGTCCTAAGTCAATAATATAGTCTGCACTTTTTATGACATCTAAGTTGTGTTCAATTACAATAACAGTGTTACCTGCATCAGTTAATCTATTCAAAACATCAAGAAGCCTATGCACATCTGCAAAATGTAATCCAGTTGTAGGCTCATCCAAAATATATAATGTTTTACCTGTAGGTCTTTTAGAAAGTTCAGTAGCTAATTTTACTCTTTGGGCTTCTCCTCCTGAAAGCTGAGTAGAAGGTTGCCCTAGTTTAATATATCCTAGTCCTACATCATACAAAGTCAGCAATTTATTTTTTATCCTGGGTATATTTTCAAAAAACACTAACGCTTCTTCTACCGTCATATTAAGTACATCCGAAATATTTTTTCCTTTATATTTTACTTCCAATGTTTCCCTATTATACCTTTGACCCTTGCACACTTCACAAGGAACATATACATCCGGCAAAAAGTTCATCTCAATTTTAATTATACCATCTCCTCCACAGGCTTCACACCTTCCACCTTTAACATTAAAACTAAATCTCCCTGGTTTATAGCCTCTCATTTTAGCTTCTGGGGTATTTGCAAAAACTTCTCTTATATAATCGAAAACTCCTGTATAGGTAGCAGGATTTGAGCGAGGAGTCCTGCCTATAGGAGACTGGTCGATATTTATTACTTTATCTATATTATCAATACCCTCTATTGCATCGTGCATACCTGGTTTATCTTTGGACTTATAAATCTTCTGTGCCAATGCTTTGTACAGTATCTCATTTATAAGGGTGCTTTTGCCTGAGCCAGAAACCCCTGTAACGCATATAAAAACTCCGAGAGGGAAAACTACATCTATATTTTTTAAATTGTTTTCCTTCGCCCCTTTCACTATTAAAGCTTTTCCATTAGGTTTTCTCCTCTGTTTTGGCACTTCTATCTTTATTTTACCACTTAAATATTGGCCTGTAATTGATTTTTCACATTTTAACACATCTTCTATCGTACCCGCAACTACAATTTCTCCTCCATGCTCACCTGCACCTGGTCCTACATCCACAATGTAGTCTGCCGCATATATTGTATCCTCGTCGTGCTCTACTACTATAAGAGTATTGCCTTGGTCTCTTAATTTTTTCAAGGAATTTATAAGTCTTTCATTATCTCTTTGATGAAGTCCAATGCTGGGTTCGTCCAAGATATATGTGACTCCTACAAGTCCAGACCCTATCTGACTTGCCAATCTTATCCTTTGTGCTTCTCCACCTGATAAAGTAGCTGCGGGCCTTGACAGAGTTAAATAATCAAGGCCTACATCTACAAGAAAACTAAGCCTTGCTTTTATTTCTTTTAAAATTGGTTTTGCAATAATCTCATGTCTTTCTGTTAATTTGAGTTGGTCAATAAATTTTATAAGCTCGCCAACAGAAAGGTCTGTCATTTCTTTTATGGAAAGTCCACCAACAGTCACAGCTAACGCTTCTGGCTTTAATCTTGCTCCATGGCATGCAGGACAAGTAACCGGTCTCATATACTTTTCTATCTCTTCTTTTATAAAATCTGAAGAAGTATTGTTGTACCTTCTTTCAAGATTGTTTACTATCCCTTCAAATCCATAGGACTTTCCCTTTGTATCTTTGCCATAAAGCAGTACATTTTTTAAATCTTCACTAAACTTTTCATAAGGAGTATTCTCCGTATATCCAAAATGTTCAATCAATCTTAAAATGTTGTAATAAGCATAACTATCCTGTGAAGCAACAATACCCGGCAACAACCCATTTGCTAATGATTTTTTAGGGTCTTGTATTAAAAGCTCTGGATCTACCTTCATAAATTCCCCCAATCCAGTGCAAACAGGGCAAGCCCCATAAGGGCTATTGAAGGAAAACATTCTCGGAGAGAGCTCCTCAATACTTATGTTGCACTCTGTACAAGCGTATTTTTCAGAGAGTGTAAAGCTTTCTCCGTCTATTACATCAATAGTAACTATCCCATCTGCTAATTTTAAAGCTGTTTCTATAGAATCCGTCAGCCTCATGTCAATTCCCGGTTTTATAATAATCCTATCCACTACGACTTCAATAGTATGCTTTTTATTTTTATCAAGCTTAATCTCCTCATTTATATCGTACATTACTCCATCAATTTTCACTCTGACATATCCACTCTTTTTTATATCATTTAAAAGCTTAGCATATTCCCCTTTTCTTCCTCTAATAACAGGAGCCAGTACCTGTATCCTTGTACCTTCTGGCAATTCTTTGACCCTGTCCACCATCTGATCTATAGTTTGCATGCTAATCTCTCTCCCGCAAACAGGACAATGAGGGCTCCCAGCCCTTGCATATAAAAGTCTTAGATAGTCGTAAATCTCAGTTATCGTACCTACAGTAGAACGAGGGTTTTTATTTGTGGTCTTTTGGTCTATAGATATTGCCGGTGAAAGGCCTTCTATATAATCAACGTCTGGTTTGTCCATTTGTCCTAAAAATTGCCTTGCATAAGCTGACAAGGACTCCACATATCTTCTCTGACCTTCGGCATAAAGGGTATCAAAGGCAAGAGAAGATTTGCCAGAGCCTGATAAACCCGTTATTACAGTTAACTTATCTCGTGGAATCTCCAAATCTATATTTTTTAAATTGTGAACTCTTGCCCCTTTAATTACAATTTTGTCCTTCCCCATGATTTCACCTCAAACTACTTCCTCCAACTGTTTCTTCAATTCAAAAATCACATCTCTCAATTTTGCAGCCTTTTCAAACTGCAGTTCAATTGCAGCTTCTTTCATTTCTTTTTCAAGTTGCTCTATAGTTGACTTAATAATTTCAGGGTCATAAGTTTTAACTTTCTTTCTTGTATACTTCTGTTCTTCTTCAGCAACGTGAGTAGCTTCAATTACATCTCTTACTCCCTTAATTACTGTCTTTGGAGTTATACCATGTTCTTTGTTATATTCCATTTGTATCTTTCTTCTTCTGTTCGTCTCATCAATTGCTCTCTTCATAGAATTTGTTACAGCGTCTGCATACATTATTACTCGTCCTTCCGCATTTCTTGCAGCACGTCCTATAGTCTGTATTAAAGAAGTCTCTGAACGCAAAAATCCCTCTTTGTCTGCGTCTAATATTGCCACCAAAGCAACTTCAGGTATGTCTAATCCCTCTCTCAAAAGGTTTATGCCTATTAAAACATCGAATTTACCCAGCCTTAAATCTCTTATTATTTCAACCCTTTCAATCGTCTCAATATCAGAATGTAAATATTTTACTTTTATTCCTATATCCTTGAGATAATCCGTTAAATCTTCTGCCATCTTTTTTGTAAGGGTCGTAACAAGCACTCTAAAGCCTTTATCAACTGTTTTTCTAATTTCCCCTATCAAATCATCTACTTGTCCCTTAACAGGCTTTACTATCACTTCCGGATCCACAAGACCTGTCGGTCGTATTAACTGCTCAACAACCTGCTCTGAATGTTCAATTTCATAAGGCCCTGGTGTTGCAGAAACAAAGATAACTTGATTTATCCTCTCTTCAAACTCTTCAAAAGTAAGGGGACGATTGTCAAAAGCAGAAGGAAGCCTAAATCCGTATTCTACTAATGCTTCTTTCCTTGACCTGTCTCCATTGTACATGCCTCTGATCTGAGGAATTGTCACATGGGACTCATCTATAAAAATGAGAAAATCTTCAGGAAAATAATCTAAAAGGGTATAAGGAGGGCTTCCTGGAGGTCTTCCCGAAATATGCCTTGAATAATTTTCTATTCCTTGACAGTATCCCATCTCTTGTAGCATCTCTAAGTCATAATTTGTTCGCTGTCTTAACCTTTCAGCTTCTACTATTTTACCAGCATCTTTAAGTTCTTTATACCTTTGCTCCAGTTCTTCTCGAATGCTTTTTATCGCTCTTTCCAATTTGTCTTTTGAAGTAGCATAGTGAGAAGCCGGAAATATAGCCACGTGTTTTCTTAATCCCAATACTTCACCTGTTAACACATCAATTTCTGCTATTCTGTCAATTTCATCTCCAAAAAGCTCAACCCTTATCGCCTTATTGGAAAAAGAAGCAGGAAAAATTTCTATTACATCTCCTCTTACCCTGAATTTGCCTCTTGTAAAATTCACATCATTTCTTTCATATTGTATACCTACAAGCTTTTTAATTATTTCGTCCCTATCTTTTATCATTCCCGGCCTTAGAGAAAGCATAAGATTTTCGTAATCTACAGGGTCACCTAAGCCATATATACAAGAAACACTGGCGACAATTATAACGTCTCTTCGCTCAAAAAGAGCTGCCGTAGCAGAGTGCCTCAATTTATCTATTTCTTCATTTATAGAAGCGTCTTTTTCAATATAAGTATCAGTTTGGGGTATATAAGCCTCCGGTTGGTAGTAGTCATAATAACTTACAAAATACTCCACTGCATTGTCTGGAAAAAACTCTTTAAATTCACTGTATAATTGCGCAGCCAAAGTCTTATTATGAGCAATGACAAGAGTAGGGCGATTTAACTTTTGTATTATATTAGCCATAGTAAAGGTTTTTCCAGAACCCGTCACACCCAATAAGGTTTGAAATCTATATCCTTTTTTTACCCCTTCAACTAATTTATCTATAGCTTGAGGTTGGTCTCCTGTTGGTTTAAAATTAGATACCAACTTAAACCCACTCATTTTTTCTACCCTCTTTGCAATTTATCATCTTATTATTATAGCATACCCTATTTGTCAATACAAACATAACCAAACAGCCGGTCGTGTCAAGATCTTGTAGGTAAAGATGTAGCTACACTTTATAAATGGCTGACATTTTGCACAAAGCGCGCGACTTGTCTGAGCAGTTGCTAAACTTAGCAAGACCGAAGGATGGAGGCGGGGCCGAAGGCAAGGATGCCGGAGGCTGACCCCTGAGGCAAGGAAGCCGAATGGGTCAGGAACCTCGCCGGAATCCAAGGTCGAGCGTTAGTTTAGCCTGCGAAGACACTGGAGCAAGCTGTGCAAAATGTCAGCCATATTATTTTTTACCTACTGAAATTTTACACATACCAAACAGCCGGCCTTTACAGGTCGGCTGAATTTTTTATAATTCCATCTTTAAGTTTTGGCACAATATCAAATTTATCAACTGTCAAGCAAAACTCAATATCTTCATCATACCCTAAGTCTTTTAATCTTTTAAAGTGATAGCCTTCCTTCATTATTTCATACAAGTTGTCCTCATAAGGTTTGTACAAAAAATAACTGGCTTTTGATAAATCATCACTTTCAAATTCCATTAAATCTTGCAGCTTGTTATATATCACTCCAGCAGTTATTATGTCGTCAAAAGAAAATTTTCCTTCTGTACCAGCACATACAATTATTGTATCTTTATTGCTGGTATATATATACTTAGCAACCGCAGAAGCATTTAAAAGACATCCTAAAATTACATTATCTGCTAAAGAGACTTTTTTTAAAGCTTTTGTTCCGTTGGTAGTAGTAAAAATTATCGTTTTATTCTCTACTTTTTCACGAGTATACTCTAATGGAGAATTAGATAGGTCAAAACCTTTAATCTTTGTAGAGTTCCTTTCCCCAGCTAAAAGATAAGTTTTTTTATCTAAACTTTTTACAAGTTCGATCGCTTCTTCTACTTCTGAAACTGGAATAATCTCTTTAGCTCCGTTGTACAAAGCAGTAGTAATAACACTTGTCGCCCGTAGAGTATCTATTACAACGACATTTTTGTCTTTTAATTCTCTTTCATTAAAAGAATTATATGTTTCAAAAGTTTGTAAAAACACACAATTTGCCTCCTTATTTGTTTTTCTTAAAGATGTTTTTAAACATTTCTTTTAGTTTTTTTATAAATATTCCCCCTTCATTGATTTCATAAATCATAGAAGTTGCCTTTGGCACTATTAAAATCCCTAATCCCAAAATTCCCTGGGGATCCTTATATTCATAGTTAGTATAATTGCCATTTAAATCTTTTACAGTGATCCACATCACAGAAGGCCGTTCATTGAGTATTCGTATTATATCATCTGGATCATTGATAGGAATATCATTAATTTTTAATATTACATCCCCCGGTTTAATTCCCATTTCTCTAGAGGGAGAACCTTTTGCTGTCGCTAAAATCATCACTCCTGTATCTGGCGCTACAAAAAGAGGTGGATTTTCCCTTTCTTCTCTTTGCCCTATTAAAATTAAAAGCTCATGAGCCACTGGCGCAAAAATAGCTGCTAAATATTGAAATAATTTAGTATAGATTCCCAATATCGCCAATATAATCAAAACTATACTAAAGAAAAATAAACGTATAGAAGAAATTCGCGTTTTCTTTTCTGGAAGTTGTGTTAAAGCTAAGTCTCCGTATCCTAAAGCTGCAATACCTGGCATAATTAAAAAAATTGCATTATTTAAATCAATTCCAGCTGGTTTGATAATGGGCCACCAATCTGGCATATTTACACCCTGTCCTGTTATTGTTATTCCAGTAGCAATAGTTAATGCAGCAAAAGGAATGGGCCAAAACTTTTGCATAGTAAAGCCTCCTGCCACCCGCCCATCCTTAAGCCTTACAAAGATAGGAGTGGTATTCCTTGGACCGTCTATATATATTAAAAGGCTTTCCATCAAATGAAGAATACCTACAATAGACATAAGTGCAGGAACACTTATACTAGGAAATCCAAAAATCAAGCTGGATAGGGAAACTATTCCTCCTGCATAAGAAAAGCAAATATATCTAGGATTGACAAACATTAGCACTATAGCCAAAGGCCATACATACTGAAGCCCTACATTTTCTATTGTTATTCCTAAAAATATCATAAAAAAGCTCCCAATTATTGCAGCAATTACACCATAAAAGATAGAGTCAAGAACCAATTCTTTCATTGGTTCTTGCTCATGTCCCATAATCTCTCTTTCTATAGCTATTTTATTTCTATACTGCATTACTATTAGAATTATCACTATCCAGAAAAAAGGATTAAAAATTGACAAAGCTATTGTCTTTATTGCCATCCAAAAAACTTGAATAAAAGTTATCATTTTAACACCTTACTTTATCTCACTTTTTACAATCTCAAAAGCTTTTATAAGCTGAGTATCTCCTTTTAAGTCAGGAGTATCTTGAAGAGTGTAATTTCCAGGAAGCTCCACTACATAGTTGGGCTCAATTCCTTTGCCTTGAATATTTGTGCCATTTGGCGTGTAATACCTTGCAATAGTATATTTTAATCCTGTACCATCACCAAAGTCAACAATAGTTTGTACAAGTCCCTTTCCAAAGGTAGTGGTCCCAACTAAAACTCCTGCTTTTCTATCTTTTATCGCCCCTGCTAAAATTTCTGAGGCACTAGCACTGCCTTTATTTACAAGAACAGCAAGGGGTAATCCAAGGCCAGGTCCTTTAGAATAATATTCTTTATTGTCCACTCTTCCTTTGGTCGTCACAACAACTCCCTTAGGCAAAATTAAATTAGAAATATCTATAGTTTCATCTAAAAGTCCACCAGGATTATCCCTTAAATCTAGTATAAGTCCTTTCATGCCCTGAGACTTTAACTTATCAAGAGCTGCTTTAAAGTCATTAGCTGTGCTTTGGTCAAACATTGTAATCTTAATATATCCAATTTTATCAGGAAGCATCTCCTCATATACTGTTTCTAATTTTATTATCTCTCTTGTTATTGTCTTACTAAAAGTTTTTCCTTCTCTCATTATAGTGAGGGTTACATCTGTTCCTTGAGGTCCTCTCATCATAGCTACTGCTTCATCTAAATTTTTGCCGCTTACTTTTTTATTGTTCACTTCTATTATTATATCGCCGGATTTTATCCCTGCTCTTTCCCCTGGTGTATTTTTTATTGGAGAAACCACCACAATATGGTCTTCTTTATCAACTGCTACAACTATCCCAATTCCCCCATAAGTACCTGTAGTTTGAGTCATAAAATCAGAAAATTCTTTCTTATTCATATATACAGTATAAGGATCCTCCAAAGAGTTAGCCATTCCTTTCATAGCACCTTCTAAAAGGACTGAAGAATTAACTTTATCAACATACCTATTTTCAAGGATTTTCTCAATTTCAAAAAGCTTATTATATTCTTTTATCAACTGGTACTCCTCACGAGAAACAAGGACTTTACCATTAGGAAGAGCCACTGATACTGCGTTTGCTAACATAAAAGTTATAACATTTGTAACTATTAAAAGTACTGCTAATAAAATATAAAATCTTTTTTTCGCCATAATTTCCCCACCTTTTTTAGTCTCTTAAAATTATATGTATATGTTCTTTTTTATTATACAACATTCATGAAATAAAAAAAACAGACTGGTTATTTTAACCAGTCTATCGGATTAACTGGAACACCATTTTTACGCACTTCAAAGTGAAGATGTGGGCCTGTTGCCCATCCCGTACTTCCTGCTTTAGCAATAACTTGACCTCTTTTAACAATGTCACCTTCTTTTACTAATAAAACAGAATTATGACCGTACAAAGTGGATATTCCGTCTCCATGGTCTATAATTACTGCATATCCATATCCACCGTAATAACCTGCAAAAATAACTTGTCCATCTCCCGCAGCTACTATATCAGCTCCTGTTTCAGCAGCAATATCAATACCTGTATGCATCCTGTATTGGTGTAATATTGGATGATATCTCATTCCAAAAGGTGACGTTATAATGTCACTAGAAGGAACAGGCCATAAAAGTTTTCCACCAGTATATTTAATTTTTGACTTCGCTTGTAATTGTTGAATAACTGTTTCTAGTTGTTTTGATTGTTGCAGCAACTCGTCTTCCTGTTGTTCATATAGTTTTTGCTGCCTCTCTAAATCTCTCATTAAACCTTCCCGCGAGGCCATAGCTACCTGTAATTCCCTTTGTCGAGAAACTATTTGGTTTTTATAATTTTGCACTTCTGTTTGCATTTGTGCTAATTCTTTTTCTTTTTGTTCAATAACTTCTCTTTGTTGCTTGTAAGATTCAAATAAATTCGCATCAAAATCTACTATACGTTTTACAATATCCAATCGCGTTATAAAATCTCCAAAATTTTGGGCACCAAGAAGCACATCTAAATATCCCCATTCTCCACTTATGTATATAGCCCTTATGCGCTCCTTCATTGTTTGGAACTGGGTATTTTCCTTTTGTTTGGCTGCTTCTAATTCTTTGCGAGTCTTGTTCAGTTTTGCAGTAATATCATACAACTGTTTTTGTGCATTTGCTAATTCTTGCTGTGCAGCACTAAGTTTTTTATCTAAATCTGCTATTTGAATGGCAATATCATTTTTCTGATTAATTATTTCTTCTTTTTTCTTTTTAGTCTCAGTTATAGATTTTTGGATTTGATTTAATTTGTTTTTAGCATCTTGAAGCTGGTCTGCTTTTGGATAGGACGTAAAGAGCACTGTAAAGAGAAATACAACAGCAAATAGTAGCCATTCCCGCCTATATCTTCTCAATGCCACTTCCCCCTTGTAAATTTTACACATTCAAGAACCTTTTAATTGAAAGTCCACTTCCTAAAGCTCCAATTATTGCACCAATTATAGAAAAATACACCAAAATGTCCCCTACTATTTTTTCTGGTGGCAATAGTTGAAACACTATTAATTTATTATTAATAATATTAAGCACATATCCATAAATCAAAACTAATAGTACAACTGATAACAAGGCACCTACCAGTCCCAATACTACACCTTCAATCAAAAAGGGCCATCGTATAAACCAATCAGTCGCTCCAATATACTTCATTATGTTGATTTCTCTTCTCCTTGCAAAAACCCCTAATTTTATTGTGTTAGAAATTATGACAATTGAAATTATAAAGAGAATAAATATAATGGAAAGCCCCACTATCCTTATTATCTTTATAATTCCAAGAAGCTTATCTACAACATCTTGCCCATAGCTTACTTTGTCAACTCCATTTATTTGCTTTATCTCGTTTGAAATATCTTTCATCAAACCAGCATCTTTCACTTTTACTATATAAGATTGAGGAAGAGGATTATCTTTTTCCAAGCCTTCTGCTAAATAGCTTTTATCTCCTAATTGTTGTTTAAATTTTCGTAAAGCCTCTTCTTTAGATTCAAAAACTACCGAAGTAACGCCGGGCATTTTTTTTATATCATTGCCTATCTGGGTAACTTGTTGCTCAGAAATATTATCTTTTAAAAACGCTTTAAGTTCTAATTGAGATTCTACCTGATTAGTCAAACTATTAACATTTAAAATAATAACAAGAAACAAACCTAAAATGAGCATTGCTGCCATTACAGAAGTTATAGAAGCTACTGTCATAATCCTATTTCTTGCTAAATTACTAAAACCTTCTTTTAAAAAATATTTTAAATTTCTAAAGAGCATATCCATAAACACCCCTTGCTTCATCTCGTACTATGTTTCCTTTTTCCAGCGCTATTACTCTTTTTTTCATTGCATCTACTATGTCTTTTGCATGGGTGGCCATAACGACTGTAGTACCTCTTTTATTTATTTCAGATATAAGTTTTACAATTTCCCAGGAAGTATCAGGATCCAGATTCCCCGTAGGTTCATCTGCTATAAGAATAGAAGGTTCATTTACAATAGCTCTTGCTAAAGAAACCCTTTGCTGCTCCCCACCAGACAGCTGCCTAGGATACTTGTCCGCTTTATCACTTAATCCTACTAATGACAATACCATCGGGACTTTTCTTCTTATCTCCTTAGGATGTGCTCCAACTATTTCCATAGCAAAAGCAACATTTTCAAACACTGTTTTATTAGGAAGCAATCTAAAATCTTGAAAAACTACCCCCATACTCCTTCTCAAATAAGGTATCTCCCGCTTTTTAATTTTTGTTATATCTTTTTTATTAATTACAATACTGCCAGAAGTAGGTTCCTCCTCTTTTAGCAATAATTTAATTAAAGTTGATTTACCTGCACCACTAGGCCCAACAATAAATACAAATTCTCCACTTTCAATTTCAAAACTAATATTTGAAAGAGCTATTATATCTTTATTGTATCTTTTAGATACATTTATAAACTTTATCAAATTTTCTCACCTCGGAATATCGTATAATTTTGTCAAAACCAAGATCGTCTTTAATAAGACAGCATCATCAAAATTTTTAGCGTCTAAACCTGTCATTTTGAAAATTTTATCAAGTCTATAAACTAATGTATTCCTATGGATGTACAACTCTCTGGCAGTCTCACTCAAATTTAGACTATTTCTAAAAAAAACATTTAGGGTTTGTATCAATTCCTCATCTTTGAAAATACCAAAATCAATATTTCTTTTTTTAATAAAATTATTTATCTTCTCTATGTCAATTCCCCATAAAATTTCTGCAAAGCTGTAGTCTTCGTAAATATATATTCCTTTTTCATTTTCCAATTTTTTACCAATAAGTAAGGCTGTCTCTGCTTCCCTATAGGCAATATGTATATCCTCAATTGGCACAAAGGAAGAAGAACTGGCTATTCTTACTTTCATATAGCCTTCAGCTTCTATCATATCTTTCATAGTTTTATAAAGTTCTATTAAAGAGTTATTTCCCTTGTAAGAAAATATCGCTGCAAATCTTTTATCATCAAATTTTACAGTATATAAATTACCTTTATCAAAAATGTTGGTAATTATCTTTATCGCATCGTCAATTTCATTATTCGATTCGACAATTGCTACTGTATATTTCACATTCTTATTTATTTTATATTTTTCAGTGTAATAGGACACTAAATCTGCACTTAATTTACAAGTTAAAGCCTCTATCAAAAACTCTTCTCTATCATATTTGTGCAGTAATTGTTCAAAAATTAGAGAAATTAGATAAAGCACTTTTTTTGATTGTTCATCTTTTACTTCTAAAGCGACAGTAAAAAAGAGGACATCATTGTAAAATATGTTATAGCATATAAATTCCCCTACTTCATATATCTCTTTTTCATCAATATATTCTACATTTATCCTTAAAAATCCTGCTTTTTTTTCAAAAAAATCTTTGTCGCCATAAATTAAATTTCCTGACTTATCTATTATATATAATGGCATTTGAATATTTTTTTGAATATCGTAGGCCACCTTTTTTATAAAGTCATAGCCGATCATTTTCATACCACCTTACTTAATAGTATACAATAATTATACACTATTTCCTAGAAGAAATAATAGGCAAATGTAAATTTATGTGGTATTTTGACACAAAAAAATAAAAGGCGGAATAACCGCCTTTTAGCTTATTACTCTATTCAAAATTGACATTTCTGTTTCTTTATCAAACATGTGCAATTTATTTATATCAAAACCTATTTTAATTACGTCTCCGGCTTTTGCCCTTGTTCTTGGATCTACTCTTGCTGTCAATGGAACACCATTCACATCCAAATATAGATATGTCTCTGGACCCATCAACTCTGTAACATCTACTTTTGCCTCAATTACAGCTTCTGGATATGCTTCCAAGAACACTTCTTCGTCATGCAAATCTTCTGGCCTTATTCCTAACACAATTTCTTTTCCAACGTAGCTTGGATCTTTTAATCTTTTCAAAATCCCTTCTGGCACCAAAATGCTGAATCCCTTAAAAGTAGCATATACTTTTCCATTCTTATTTTCTAATCTTGCGTCAATAAAGTTCATTTGAGGACTTCCAATAAATCCAGCAACAAACAAATTATTTGGGTAATCATAAATAGTCTGGGGTTTATCTACTTGCTGAATAACGCCATCCTTCATAACTACTATTCTTGTACCCATTGTCATAGCTTCTGTTTGGTCGTGGGTAACATATATGAAAGTCGTCTGTAATCTATCGTGTAGTTTAGCCAGCTCAGTTCTCATTTGTACTCTCAATTTTGCATCTAAGTTGGACAAAGGTTCATCCATCAAGAATACTTTTGGATTGCGGACAATAGCACGCCCCAATGCAACCCTCTGTCTTTGTCCACCTGACAAAGCTTTTGGTTTCCTGTTTAAGTATTCTTCCAATCCTAAAATTCGAGCTGCTTCTTTTACTTTTCTATCAATTTCCGCCCTTGGAACCTTTCTAAGTTTAAGTCCAAAAGCCATATTGTCATACACTGTCATATGAGGATAAAGAGCATAGTTTTGGAATACCATTGCGATATCCCTATCTTTTGGTGGCACGTCATTCACAAGTTTGCCATCAATATAAAGTTCGCCCTGAGATATTTCCTCAAGTCCTGCTATCATTCTCAATGTTGTAGTTTTACCACAACCAGAAGGTCCAACCAATACTATAAACTCTTTGTCCTGAATTTCTAGATTAAAATCTTTAACTGCGGTAACACCGCCTGGATAAACTTTGTAAACATGTTTGAGTACAACATCAGCCATTTTTAGATTCCCCCTATTAGAAAACGTTTGATGTTTTTATTATAATACTATTTCTTCTTCTTTACTATCGTCAATAAATATGATATTTAGCACAAATTTTTGTACAATATATATACAGTAATAGGTATTTTTTTCTTTAATCCTCTTTTTTTTGAATTTTATTTAAAAAATTAAACCACAAGAACACCAATACCCCATCAATAGCAATCAAACTCCAAAAAACATATAGTTTCACTATTTTCCCCTCCTCATCCAGGGGGATAATTTAAAAATAGTGATGAGATTCCCTAATGCCAAAAGTGCTGCCACATCTATAATTAGACTATATAAATAGCACCAGTGAAGATATTTTAGTACCCCTATATGCACTAATGAATATTCCATTACAAAAAATAGTACAGTTAAAACAATCACATTTATAAAGCGCAAAATATTATTTCTAGGATATGTTTGTGCATACAATACTCCTATGCAAAAAGGTGCGCCAAAAGTAAAAAATAAACTTGAATTAAAAATTTTAATAATAATATTAGAAAAATCGTAAAGATTAAGACCAATTGCAATTTCATCTACAACAAGTTGAAAACTTAAAGCTAATAGTCCTCCCCATATAGTATATTTTATATATCTCCAATCAACTAACAAAAAGAAAATAATCCATGAAACTATAAAAGTTATTATCCATGGCATTTATACCACCTCTTATTTAGTTTACCCATTTTTAATCTCTAATAAAAAATTTTTTGAAAATCTATTGACAGCTGTTTTCATAAATGATATTATAATAAAAAAATTGAATAACAATACCTCATCTTCTTGGAAGGTGAGGTAGAGGCGCGGGTCATCAAGAGTAGTATACCAGAGGTATTTAAGGGCCAGTGAAGGTATATGAAAGGGATGCTCGCCGAAGCGCGTAAATTCCTTAAAGTTTACGCAGCTGGGCCTATGCCGAATAGGTATAGGACTGTCACTGGAGGTTTCCCGAGCCTTCAGTGAAGAGCTATCTCGCTATAGGGGGAAGGAGGTATTACCATGTCTATGTGCAAAATAGGCAGCTGAGGTAATACTTAGCTGTATTTTATTTTGTTTTTAAGTTTCGTAATTTAAACTATTAAAGTAAATGAGGTTGATAAAATGTTGCATGGTACAATGAAAATAAATTCAAAGGGGCATTTGGAAATAGGTGGTTGCGATACTGTAATTCTCGCAAAAAAGTTTGGTACACCGCTTTATGTAATAGACGAAGAGTTATTGCGGCAAAATTGTAGAGCATTTTACAATGGCTTTAAAAAAGATTATCCAGGAAATGAAGTGATTTATGCCAGCAAAGCTTTCATGACAATGGCAATATGCAAAATAATTGAAGAAGAAAACTTGGGTCTTGACGTCGTTTCTGGTGGAGAATTATATACTGCGTTAAAAGCAGGATTCCCTGCTGAAAAAATATACTTTCACGGCAACAATAAATCAAAAGAAGAACTTATAATGGCATTAGAAAATAATATTGGGAGAATCATTGTAGATAATTGGTATGAACTAAATATGTTAAATGACTTGGCAAAAAAGATGAATAAAGTTCCTAATATTTATATAAGAGTATCTCCTGGTGTAGAAGCTCATACTCACCAATATGTAAAAACAGGACAAATAGATTCAAAATTTGGCTTCCCTCTTTTTAATGGAGACGCAATGAGAGCCATAGAATATGCTTTAACTTTGGAAAATGTAAATCTAGCAGGCCTACATTCTCATATCGGTTCTCAGATTTTTGATGCAGAATCTTATAAAGCTGAAATAGAAATTATGATGAATTTCCTAAAATTAGTAAAAGAATTTTTAGGTTGGGAAGTAGGAGAACTAGATCTAGGTGGAGGTTTTGGAATAGCATATGTAGATGAGGACGATCCCCAGCCAATCGAACAAATAGCACACGAAATAATGCAAGCAGTAAAGGAATATTCCGTTGCTTTAAATATAAAAATGCCAAACATAATTGTAGAGCCAGGTCGTTCTATAATAGGAAATGCCGGAACTACTCTTTACACAGTAGGAGCTATTAAAGACATACCAGGTGTCAGAAAATACGTGGCAGTAGACGGAGGAATGTCTGATAATATACGTACCGCTTTATATGGAGCAAAATATGATGCTATTGTAGCTAATAAAGCTAAGAATATAACATCAGAAAAAGTATCAATAGCAGGAAAGCTTTGCGAATCAGGTGATATGCTAATTTGGGATATTACACTACCTATAATTGAAGAAGGAGATATTTTAGCAGTGCTGTGTACAGGTGCTTACAATTATTCGATGGCTAGCAATTATAACAGGTTACCTCGTCCTGCTGCAGTACTCGTGTCTAATGGTCAGGCTGACATAATCGTTGCGCGAGAAACTTATGAAGACTTAATCCGAAATGATATAATCCCAGAAAGGCTAACCAATGAAAAAAGAAAAATCGCTAATTACTAAAAAAAGAGAGGTATAACCTCTCTTTTTTGTTATTCATTTTCTTTTGCTGTTTCAGCCTCTTCTTCTGCCTCTTCTTCACTTTCTCTAGGTGCCAATACAGAAACTACAACCTCATCAGGATCATCTACAACTTTTACTCCATCTGGAACTTGTATGTCTTTTACAAAAAGTGTATCTCCAATCTCTAAATTGCTTAAATCCACAACAATTTCTTGAGGAATTTTGTCAGGTAAGCTTTCCACTGTCAACTCCCAAAGTTGATGCTGTACAATTCCACCCCTGCTTTCAATAAGACCTATTCCTTCAAACTTTAACGGAACCGTAGCTTCTATTTCTTCATACATTGATACTCTTTGGAAATCCACATGAATTATTTTCCCTTTCAAGGTATCTTCTTGAATCTCTTTAATAACCGCATTATGAGTAGAACCATCCACAATCACATTGAGGAGGACATTCCTTCCATGTTTTTGTAGCAACCTTTGAAGCGCATTATATTCAACTGCTAAAGGAATGCTCTCCGTCATATCCTTACCATATAAAATGGCAGGAATATAACCTTGATTTTTTAAACGGCGAGCTACATTTTTACCTGTATCTCTTTTTATAGCTTCGATACTGATTGCTTGCATCTGTCACTCCTCCTTTTGTTTATTGTTTCCAAATATTATTTTACCACTACGTTTAATAAATATCAAATCCATTTGACAGGTTAATTTTTTCATAGTAAACTTTTATGTATAAAGTGTGCGCCTGTAGCTCAGTGGATAGAGCGTTCGGCTCCGGACCGAGAGGTCGCAGGTTCGATTCCTGTCAGGCGCACCATTTATTTCATTAAGTTTTTAACAATATCTTCCGCATTGTTTAATTCATCTATAATTTTTAACAATTCTTCTCCTAAAGAATCTACAATAAAATCAGCTTCTGATATGTCCTGATTTCCGGAATTAGGATTTTTAAAACCTACCACTTTCATTCCTGCTTTTTTAGCACCATGAACTCCATTATATGAATCCTCAATTACAACACACTCATGGGGTTTTACTTTTAATTTGTCTGCTGTATATAAAAATATATCTGGTGCTGGTTTGCTATTTTTTACATAATCTCCAGATACAAGCACATCAAAGCATTTATCAATTCCCAGCTTTTTTAAAACTAATTTTATTACATCTATAGGAGAGGAAGAAGCAACGGCTAATTTATACTCTTTCTCAAAAAGCTTTTTTACTGTCTCTGTTATACCTTCTATAGGAATTATTTCGCCTGTTTTCAAGACATGCTCTAAATACCTTTTTCTATCTACTTCTACAAGTTTTTCTACGCTTTGAGGAAGATTAAATCTTTCTTTAATTTTCCTCCACATGTAATAAGAAGAACTTCCTACAAATGTCATGTGTTCTTCTTCTGTTATCTCTACTCCTAAACTTTTGAATAATTCCTCTTCTAATTTAATGTGTATTGGCTCACTGTCAATCATTACTCCATCCATGTCAAAAATAACTGCTTTAATCATTTCATCAACTCCTTATGAATTTATTAGTTATTTCTTTCTACTTTCAAATAATCTCCTTATAACAGCATAAATTAAGATAAAGGAATCTTACTTATTTTCTCTCTCAATGATCATTTCCAATTTTCTTTTTAAATCTTCAAGATGTTTCAAATGCTTATCCTTTATATTGTTATAAATCTCTAAAGATAATTTTTTATCGTAAATATGTGAAGTTTTATTTCTATCCATTAACATATCTATCCAAGATTCTCCATCATCTATTAAATGATTTCCATAAGCTGCCCTGATAACACTTCTCGGACTGTTTACTTCAATCCCTTCATAAGCAAGATAATCTTTCATAAGTTTCCACGCTAATTCAAAAGTAAATTCAAATCTTTGTATTATCCCATCAATAATTATCTCATTCTCTATCTCGATGTCAAAGGCTTCTTTTAAACGCATAAAAGCATTTTTAAAATCTTCAAATCTCTGAAGTAATCTTTTTTCTATCATATACCTCTACTCCATCCTTCAATATGTTTTCTTTTAATTCCTCTTTCGTAATACTTTTAAAACTTACTACATCAAAGTCAAGAGGAGTATTTAATTCTCTTAAATCAAATTCTAAAAGATTTATCTCTGTATGTGTTACTTCATCTCCAAAAATACAAATATCAATATCTGACGTTTTTTTAAAGTCTCCCCGACCTCTGGAACCAAAAATAACTGCTTTTTCAACACTTGTATATTTTGATATCACCTTTATTATTTCTTTCAATAGTGTGACAGACAATCCTGTTTTCTTACAAATATCTAGAAATTCTAATTCTTCTTTCATATCCCAAACCTCTAATATTATCTAAAAAGCTTCCTTGGTATATACCTTGCTATCGCTTCCAACATTTTTTCATTTGGCTCAAAAAATAGCAAAGTTTTTACTCCCCCATTTTCAAACACTGCAAAATACACATCAGGGGAAGACATAGAACTTACCGCTTCAATTCGATTTTTAATAGCTTTTATGTCTTCTGTCAGCTTGTCACTATTAACCTTTGCCATAACTTCAAAATCTCTGCAGTCAACGCTTATAACATGTTTCCTTCTTTTTTGGTCAATTATTTTATCTACATCCAATTCATTGTTTGTAAGTGAATATTCAAACTCAATATTTCTCGACCTTATTAAGTAATATGCTAAATAGCTAAACAATAACAAAAAGAAAATTAAGAAATTTTTAACTATTGGTATTAAAGGTATCACGCCAAACACAATAATTAATGCAGCTACTACAACACCAATACTAAATAAAATATCCTTCGAAGTTTTTTGTTTTTTGACTAATTTTTCGATAAATACATCCATCCTCTTTTCACCTCTCTCTTAATTATATCAGTAACATTAAAATTCCACAACTTTATAAAGTCTCCACCCTTTCAAAAGTGGAGACTACCTTGTTGACAAAGTCAAAAATTTTTAAATAGGATATTTTCGAAAGTTTGTATACAGTCTGCACCTACTCTTATATTTCAATTCCAATTTCAATATTATCTCCTGGCTTTAATATATCTGTATAGGAAGCACGTCTCCCATTAAGTTTCATTTCTGGCACCTTGTTATTATCCAGTTTCAAATCTATAAAATTGAATACGTCTACAAACAGATACTCTTCTTTCCCTTTTAACACTACTTCTTTTCCATTTACTGTAACAGCAAAACTTGTTAAGTCTTCTTTTATAACTATCTCATCCCCATTTTTTATAACATAATTTTGGTCCACTTTTGAATTATTTATAAAAATTATTTTCCCTTTTTGCTGCTTTAGTAGTTCACCAGCGGTTATTGTAGCATCTTGCCCTTTTTGACCTTTTATAATTGTTATTTTGTCTCCATCCTTTATAGGAGTCTTTAAATTTGCTAATGAATCATTTACATATATTTGTGGAGGAGTTCCTTCTTCACCTTTAACAACGATTTTTTGGCCATTAAGATTGAAAAGTAAATCTTTGCCATTTTGTACAATTAAATTTTTAGAGTCATAGTTTATAGCAACTAAAGCATCCATTACCGTAGGATTCTTTATGTTAAAAATCTTTATTGTTTCATTGTCAATAGAAACTTTTATAAAGTCCTTCCTCTTATTTATCATTGCAGAGTAAGCTATTCCTATTGGAGTTATGCTTTCAGGGCCTTTTAACGTCTTCCCTTTGTAATCTAAAATTTCTACTGATTTTATATCTCGTACAGATACTCTACTTATAGGTAAATTCAATATAGATGCTATTTCTTCAGGCAAATTAGGAAGATTACTACTGCCACCGACTAAAAAAACCGCAGAAGGGCTTTTACCATTATATTTTATAATTTCCTCGCATATCTTTTGCGCTAAAACTTTAACTTGTGGTGTTATAATTTGCACTATTTCATCTTTTTTTATTTTGTGCTGTATATTTAACACGTCTTTAAATTTGATTTCTTTTTTTGTGCTTTTTTTTATTTTCTCAGCAGTATTAAAATCGGTGAGAAAATGGGTAGCAATTGATTCAGTAATTTCATCACCGGCATAAGGCACCATAGAATATGCTATTATGTTTCCTTCTTTTGATATAGCAATATCAGAAGTACCTGCTCCTATATCTACAAGGGCTATATTTAACATCCGAATTTCAGGTGGAATTGCCACATTTATTGCTGCTATAGGCTCTAAAGTGATATATGAAACTTCCAACCCGGCTTTTTTCACTGCAGCATAGAGTCCCTCTATTACATCGTAAGGAAGAAAAGTAGCTAAAATTTCTACTGCTATTTCACGGCCTTTATGCCCTTTTAAATTGGTAATAGGAAAACCATTTAAGTAATAATTAGATACTGTATAACCGACGGTATGATATTTTGTAACCCCTGATTGAGTAACAATGGAATTTTGCGCAATCTCAAGAGCTTCCAACTCAAGATTGTCTATATCTTCTACCGTTATTTCGTGCTCTTCATCAATATTTTTTTCTGCTCTCGCAGATTGAGTTTTTAAAGACCTTCCCGCCGCCGCAATACACACTTCCGTCAATTTCATATTTAAAGAATCTTCAAGCCTTCTCTTTATTTTTTCAACAACATTAGCAACTTTATCTATATCATGAACTTGCCCATCAAACATTGCCCTACTTTCATGTTCCATCTGTTCAACAGCAAGCACTTGGAATTTCCCATTATTTTCAATGCCTACTATCCCTACAACTACCCTTGTCCCAATGTCAAGAGCAAAAATAATATCACGGTTATCCATCATTTAACCTCCGAAATTATTACTTTATAATTTTATTATACAATTTTACATATTATTTCGGAAGAGTTTTTAGTAAGTTTAATATAGATTAACATTTTTAACAGCAGGATTACGTAAAAGGAATTGTAAGGCATGCAGTTGGCGTGGATAATGATTGGAAATGGACATATATAAAAAAATAAGGTTTAAAATTGGGAGGCTTATATTGCCTCCCATTAATCAACTAGCCGTATTTGCATGGACTTTCTTGCTAGTGCTGTTAGACCATCTGCCGCACTTATCTCCCCATCTTGAAATTACCTCATCTCCTTGTATGAACTCTACGACTTCGCATCGATTTGGACAAGCGGTACACTCAAAACCTACTGCTCTATATTTAAAGTCACTTACCTCAAAGCCTTTAAAGAAAGTATATCCTTTTTCTTTTACTGCTTCTTTTGCCAATATTGCTGATCCGATGGCTCCCATTACACCGTAATGTTCAGGCACATATACTTTCATTCCTAATGCCTTTTCAAAGGCTGCCTTTATTCCTTTATTAGCAGCAACACCACCTTGAAACACTATTGGCTCTTTTATTTCTTTTCCCTTCCCTACATTATTTAGATAATTTCTAACAAGGGCATCACACAAGCCACTTATTATGTCAGGAAGAGCATATCCCATCTGCTGCTTATGAATCATGTCAGATTCCGCAAAAACACTACATCTACCCGCAATTCTGACAGGACTTTTAGATTGCAAAGCTATGTCTCCAAACTGTTCAATGGGAATATTTAACCGGTATGCTTGCTGGTCAAGAAAAGAACCGGTACCTGCTGCACAGACTGTATTCATTGCAAAATCTACTACTACCCCATCTCTTAAAATTATGATCTTTGAGTCTTGTCCCCCTATTTCAATTACAGTTCTGACATCCTTTATTACATTGGAAGCTGCCACGGCATGAGCAGTAATTTCATTTTTGACAATGTCTGCCCCTACCATTAAGCCAGTCAATTGCCTTGCACTCCCTGTGGTGCCTACTCCTTTAATAACCATATCTCCTATTTTATTTTTTATCTCACGAAGAGCATTTTGAACTGCTTTAATAGGTTGGCCCTGTGTCCTTATGTAAACAGAATCTACTACTCTATTATTCTCATCAATTACTGCAATATTTGTACTAACAGAACCTACGTCTATCCCCATGTAACCTTTCATATCTAACCTCCTAATTATTCATTTATTTTACATTTTTGCCTTTAAAATCATTTTTTATACTCTTGCAATTAACGAATAAATTGCATTAATAAGCAAAAACTACATTCAGAATAAAAGTGGGGGCGAGAAATTATGAAAAAGAATTTGCACATTATTATTTTGGCGCTTTCTATCTTTATAAATTTGCTTTTTATTTACATTTTTATCTCAGAAGTAAAACCAAATCTAAATCTCAACCTTTCTTTTATCTTGACAGCAGCAGTAATTGTTGTAACCTACCTACTATTTAAAAATAAATTTTCGGAGCTCATGCCTGTAAACTATAACAATATCACTGAGACAAATGAAGATGCCAGTCATCGAAAAACCAATATTACTTTTAAGGATGTGGCGGGCTTAGATGAAGTGATCGATGAATTAAAAGTTATAATCGACTTTATGACAAATACAGAAAAGTACAACAAAATGGGAGCAAAAATTCCCAAAGGTATATTATTTTACGGACCACCAGGTACAGGAAAAACTCTTTTGGCTACGGCATTAGCTGGTGAAACTAATTCTACTTTTATCAGTGCTTCCGGTTCAGAATTTGTAGAGAAATATGTAGGAGTAGGGGCAAGTCGCATAAGATCTCTTTTCGCAAAAGCAAAAAAAAGCGCTCCCAGTATTATCTTTATAGATGAGATAGATGCTGTAGGAACAAAGAGAAACACCGATAACAATTCAGAAAAAGATCAAACTTTAAATCAACTATTGGTAGAAATGGATGGTTTTAATAGCAACGAAGGGATTATAGTCATAGGAGCAACTAATAGAATTGATATGTTAGATGAGGCCTTACTAAGGCCTGGAAGATTCGATAGAACCATACACATTGGAACACCTAATATGAAAGCAAGATTGGAAATATTAAAGGTACATACCCGCAATAAACCTCTTGACGAAACTGTATCTTTATCCGAATTAGCACGAAAAACTCACGGTATGACAGGCGCACATCTGGCTACTATGTGCAACGAAGCAGCAATACTGGCTGTGATGAAAAATAAAAGTAAAATTGGCAAGGAAGAGTTTGAAGAAGCATTAGAACGCGTAATCGCAGGCCTTAAAAAGAAAAATCCTTCTGTATTAGAAAAAGAGCGAACAATTGCTGCGTACCATGAAGCGGGTCATGCTCTAATTGGAAAAATTTTAAACGTAAATACTATAGAAAAAATTTCAATCGTCCCTCGAGGTGAAGCATTAGGATATGTATTAAACTTTCCAAAAGAAGATGCCTTTTTACTAACAAAAACAGAATTGAAAAATAAAATAACCATGCTTTTAGGAGGTAGAGCTTCTGAGGAAATAATATTCAATGAAATTTCAACAGGAGCCGAAAATGACTTAAAAGAAGCTACAAAAATTGCCTATCAGATGGTTTGCAATTATGGAATGAGTGAATTGGGAAACAGGGTTTTTGACTTACACATGTTAAAATCCACAGAAATTGTCGATAAAGAAATTGACAAAATTATAAATAACTGTTATACACTTGCAAAAAAAATATTGCTGGAAAATAAACATAAAGTTATTGTAATAGCCGAAAAGCTTTTAGAAAAAGAATCAATTACAAAAGAAGAATTAGAAGCATTATGGGAAGAAGAAAATACTTTATGTGTATGACAAAAAAGCCTATTTAAAAAACAGGCTTTTTTGCCATTTTCACGCCCCCATATAATATTCCAAGTATGACTACAAAAGCAAAAAAAGTATTTCTGAAAATTACAAACACAGCATCTTGAAAAAATTCTAAAGGAAACATTTGTATAAGTCTATCTGTTTCGGCGTTTAATTGCCATAAATCATTGTCAAAAAATACAAGGTGAAAACCGGTAAACCAATTATCAAAATTCAAAGTCACCGCCAGCACAAAAACCAACAGGAAAATTATTATAAATATTGTCCCTTTTAAAAGATAATTAAATGCTTTATAAAAGGATTTTGTAAAAAGAAAATATGTAAAAATGAGTATAAAAACTATTATCGATATATTTCTTGTTAAAAAACTCATTTGAAACAGATTTTTTACATCTTTCATATGAGCCAATTCTCTATCATTAAACATTCTCTGCATACTGCCATTAATTTTTGCCATTACATCTAAAGTTTCTTCTTTGTCCATTAAATACTTCTGCATTATCTTTGTTACTTTCATAAGTTCATCAATATTCATGCCAGTTACTGACATTACATTATTTTTTTTATATTCCTCCTTGTAAAAATCGCCGTTAAAAGCCACATATTGCAAACTAGTAAGAAAAACAGCCAAAAATAGTGAAACCACCATGCCACTACTAAGAAAGGTATGAATAATTTTCCTCACCATTTTTAAATAACATCCTTTGCACCTTTTATAATAGCTTCATAAAGATTTTTTTGATTTTTTAAATCTTTGTAAAGCTCTATTTTTTTCTTTACTGTATGCATAAAAGATAACTTCCTACTCCGTGAATTATTAAGTTCAATGGAGTTTTTTATATAATACAAGACTTCTTTTTCAAAATTCTGAGGCACAGGAATAATTCCCATAAGTCTTCTTAACCTCGCTTTTCTATACTCATTTTTCATGTTCCTTGAAATATCTTCAATTAAAGAAATAACATTTTTTATTTCGCCTTTTATCAGAGTCATATCTATGAATTCTTCCTCTATTTGACTATCCTCAAGTACTATTTCACTGGTATCATTTAGCAAGTTTTCATACTCTGAAAGCGTTTCAATGTCTCCTAATATACCCTCATCTATAATCTCCATAATGTCCAAATCAGAATAATCAATTTCTCCTAATAGTAAATTATACCTATACAATTCAAAATACCAATTAGAAATTACATTATCACAAGTTTTGATATTTTTTTCTATTTCTTTGTAATCTAAAGAACTTTTATTTAATTTAACATAAAAATCTATATACTCCCCAATAAAAGGCTCTTTTTTAAATAAAGTTTCAAATTTATTTTCTGACAAAAATACTATCAATAGTCTATTTATAATTTTTAAAACAGAAAAAGAAACCTCTCTTAGACTTTGAACACTTTTTATTAACTCTACACTTTTTCTAAAATACACGTCTATTTCTTCCCGAGTCATCTCTTTAAAATCCAGTGACTGTAAGTATTCAATTTTCTTAGCAATACGAGGGAAAAATTCGCCGTAGCCTTCTATTAATTTTCCATAAAAATTTTCCTCGATATCTATTACATTTTCCAAAAAAGCTTCATAATTTGGATAATCCTTCTCCAATCCCTTTGTTAAATATTCATAAAAGCGTTTTTTAGACATAGCAAAAGGGATGCTGGATATTATTTCTTTTATTCTTTCTTCTTTTTCCTTTTCAACCTCATTTATAAAATTAATAACACTTTCGTAAAATTCTTCTTCATCTATCAATTCTTCAGAAAAGAAATCTCTTATTCTATCACTTACCACTTCGTTAACATATCTCGATTCTACATAATACCCATACAAAACATCTATAGCATTTTCAAAATACTCTTTATATTTTCTAATCGTCTTTTCTATATTTTCCTTCATTTTTTCTTCCATAAGGCTAAAATATTTTGTATTATTTGCTATATTCTTAACAACCTCCAAAATGTTTTGTGTTTCTTTATCCAAATATACCAAAGCATTTGCCACATTCTTTTTCCTAAATAGTACATGATATAAATACACTGTCTCATTAAAAAGCTCTAAAATGCTGATTATTTGTACTATTTCTTTTTGTTTTTTTATTATTTTTTTTAACAACAGAGAAATTTCATTTGGCGTCTTGGAAATTTTATTAAGTTGTTCCCGCAATTCTCTTACTTCATCTTGTTGCATTGTTACACCTCTCAGTCAATTATCTTTAACATTCGCGATAGGTCTTCTACTAAAGAATACTCTTGTTCTTCCTTAGTTACAGCCAGTTGAGCTACAGTGTTGGCAAGCAAAAAATTTGTTTTCTCTTCTATATTAGTCAAAATTTCTTTTATTTCAAGCAAAGCACTGTTAAAATCTATCTTTTGCTGTTGGATTTCTACTAGCAATCTATTCACGGAAATTTTTAAATTTTCGGCTTGTCTTTCTTTTGATGAGGCATTTTCAATAATCTTGTTCATTCTTTTTTCAAACTCTAATCCAATTTTTTCTATTCTCTCCTCTAATGTTTCTTTTTCCTTTTCTAACTGTGAAATTTTATTTTTATAGCTTAAAATTTCCCCTTCTTGCTCTTTTATTTTTTCAGTAAGCCTTTCTATCTCCATTATATTCTTTTTTTCCTGCAGAATCAATTTTTCCTGTAATTTTTCAATCTCTCTCAATAGTTTTTTGTTGATTTTTACTGACTTATCACTACCTTCTTGCCCATCAATATTTTTTTCTATTTTTTCTTTTTCTACTTCAATTAGATTTGATAAGTCCTGTAATATTTTTTTATAACTCTCACCTTTGGAAAACAGAAGAGCGGAAAAAACAATTTCTGGCTTATATAAACTCAAAAACTCTGGTACCTTCTCCTCTATTTTTTCAGGAGTCAAAAGCTGTATCTGCTTCGCCAAATCTTCGTAAATTTTTTCCCACTCTTTTATAAACATTTCCTCATCTATATTCCCTTTCAAAATCTCTTCTCTGAGAATTGGAATTATCTTTTTAGGTGGAGAAGCACTTTCTATCAATCGAAAACCGGCTAACTTTTTCTGTAAATTAGTATTTTTTTTGAAAGGTTTTATAAGCACATCATAAGGGAGAGTAGATAAAAAAATATCTATATATTTCTTCTCTGTCATATTTTTTAATTCCAACATATTTTCACCTTCTCACATTTTAATGAGTTTGTCTGTTTTTTTATAGTTCTCTTCAACGATTTTTTGTGCTAAATACCTAATCCTAGGACTTTCGCTTTCCATTGCATCACTAAATATTTTTTCATCAATTATATTTTTTAATCCTTTAGCATTTTTACCTAAAATTTTATAAATCAAATACTGTATTTCTTCCTTTCTAGTATTTTTCAATTTTTCTATTAATTCTTTTGCTATTTCCTCATCAAGATTGGTTTCTATTATTTTTAAAGCATTTATACAAGCATAACCATCATCATTTTTAATAATATACTTTACACCTTCTGCAATTTGCCTATTTACGTCACTGTTTTTAAGCCCCCTCAATCTTTTAATTTCTTTTATTGCATTTAACAATTCATCTGCCAGAAAGCCTGGTTTTACAATGTAATAGAATAAATTACTTAGATATTTTAACTCTCCCAACTGAACCAAAGCCGAATAAACATTAATAGCCAAATAATTATTTTCTAAAAACTGTTTTATCAGAGGTTTTGCTTCTAATATTTGCAAATTTGCTAAAGAAGTAATAGCACAAGCCTTTAACTCTAACGATTGATTTTCTTTTTTTAAAATTTCCAACATTATATTTGCACATCTTTCGTCTTTCGTATATCCTAACCCAATCACTATATTCATTTTGTTTTCTATGTTAGGGTCATAATAAGCCTTAAGTAAATACTCTGTAGCAATACTTGTCCTCATTTTCCCTAATGTTATCGCAGCTTTTTGACTATATTTCTCCTCATATAGCAGATCTGCAATATGTTCAACGGCCTTTTCCTTTAAATTCGCTATAACATTAGAATATACAATATTCAAGCTGCTATTTTCATTCTCTAAATATCTTTCTATTATCTGCTTTAGTGCTTCATCTCCCAAGCCAGCAAGCTTTGTTAAAATTTTAAAAGCAAAATGTCTTTCTCTGCTATTAAATCCATTAAGGGAATTAACCATATTCAATATATGAGAAATGCATTTTTTCTCTCCCAATTCTATAAGAGTTTCTGCTACTATTTCCTTTAAATTATCATTTTCTAAAAGTGTAATTAACTGTTCATAAGCCCTTATTTCTTTTATTTCTCCAAGCGTTTGAAGGACAAGTTTAATTTGTTCTTCCCATTCCCATTCCTGCAAAATAGTGATAAGAGCATCGCGGGCCTCACCGCTGTTATTTGATATATTTTTGAGAATTCTTACCATTCTTTTAAAAACTTCTTCTTGTCTTAAATCCAAAGCCTTTGTACTATATACTATCATCTCAATTGGATTTTGCCCTTCTGATAAAATATTTCTCCCTAATTCAACAATGTCTTTTTCTAAAGAAGCTAGTGCAGATTGGTTAAGAGTAGACAGCAATTGAATTTTTTCTCCAATAAGTTTTGCATTAGTTTCGCTAATATAATATTTAAATAGTTCTCTTTTAAAGTTTTTATCTTTATCTTTCAGCCTTTTTGCTCCCAAATATTCCATTCCATCATCCATCACCTCTTTTGAAACATCTATAAAAATATTTTTATTCTCCAAAAGCAACTCTTTCCAGTCAATGCTCATAGTTTTCACTCTCCTCGTCAATAGCCACTTGGACTCTTTGTTCCGTAGAAGCTATTACCCATGCGCTCAAAGTCAAAATCCTATTTCTATCAAAACTTACTTTTAGAGAAATAGGCGTTCCGGGTTTTATTAACTCTGAAAAATTTAATTGAAGACTTTTTAAGCGCTTCATCTTTGGGTCCCATATATTTTTCCCTGAAAATATATCCAATCGCATCCCCGTAGCATTAGTTACTCTTAAAATCTTGTCATACTCTCTTTCATAAGGTGCCTTTGTACCTTGTGAAACAATCAAAAAGGGCAAGCCATTCTTTATATCAATGTATATATTGGAAGCCAAAACAGGCTCAATTTTGATATTGTTATTTCCTTTATTCAGTTTTTCGCTTAAATAGTGGTAGATTGCTGCCCCCCTCGCCACTGAAAACATAGGGTGTAAACTTATTAGAGCTTTTTTCATAAATAATTTTTCTATTGTATTTCGCACAGGCTTATAATTGCTCATACCTCCTGTCAAAAGTACATCATCTATATCTTGAATCATAAGCCCCGCTTTTTCCAAAGTATCTAAAATAGGATCTACGACATTATATCCCATGTTTCCTTCCTTAACCAATAAAGGTCTTATACACTCCTCATATTCTTTACTAGATATTTTAAACTTATAAGGTTTCCCTTTTATAAAATTTTCTATAATATTTTCATATATTACTCCTTCCCCACCTGAAATACTAAAAAACTTTCTTGCCTTTTCCATCTCCCAAACCATTCTGTTATATACATGCCTTTTTTCATTTTCATTATCAAATAAATCCCCCATTTCTTTTGAATATTTTTCCAAAAGATAAATGCCCCCCATTAAATCAAAATTTATTCCTCCTACCAGAGTATGGGAAGAGATAGCTATTTCTTCTACAATGAAGTCCTTATCCGTCATTTGGACTTCTAATATCGAGACATCACAAGTGCCTCCTCCCAAATCGAATACCAACATTTTTCTCGGTTGTGAAAAGTCTAAATGTCTTTTGTTTTGTGGCAATTTCTTTTCAGTATTTATAAAATCAAGAAGTGCTGCCGTAGGCTCGGAAATAAAATAAGTATTTTGCTCATCAAATCCTGCCATTTTTGCAGCTTTTTTTGTCGCCCGAATTTGGTCGTGATTAAAAGATGCTGGCACAGTTATAACCGCATTTACTATTTCTTCGCCAATTTCCCTCTCCAAACTCTGTTTAGCTTCCTTTAATATTAAAGCTGCCACTTCTTCCGGTGAAAAAAGTTTTTTATCAATTTCCCAAAAATAACCTGGCATTCCTATATAATTTTTACTGTTATAAATAACTCTTTCTGGTTTCTTAGCTTTCATATACTGTGCTATTTTGCCCACATACTGATTTCCACTTTCATCTACATATAAACAAGAAGGCAATATTTTATCATAAATATATTCATAGTCTTCATTAAACTGTCCAATATCTATGACCCGAGGCAGTAATTCCCCTTCTTGAGATATTTCCAAAATTGATGCAACCGTATTCGTAGTACCCAAATCTATTCCTACATATCTTTTCATAAACTCCCCCCTATTGAAGTTCTATTATTTCTCCTTCTTTTGGTGCAAAAACTTTTATTCCTTCAATCCTTTTCAAAATTGTTTCTATAGTTATTTCACTCTTACTTTCGTATCCCCTGTGAATTACAAAAACAGCAGATGGAGCCATCTTTATAACTGTTTCTAATAGGTCTACCATATTTGCATGATTTAACATTCCAATTTGATAATTTTTTAAACCTTCAATTTCTCTATTATTAGCATCGAGATTCATAATACAGCCCTTTGAGAAATTTTTTATTTCAGAAGCATATATAAAAGATGCACTTCCCTCTTTTACGTCATTTGAACTGGCGATAATCACGCAATTGCCCAGTGTTATTTCCTTTTTTATAAAATCTTTTCTATCAGTGTATAAAGTATTTTCAGCCGCATTTAGTATTCCATTCCCATATATGGGCCCAACAAAATTTTCATATAATTTGCTAAAATATGCTACATCTCCATCTACATAGACATTAAAAGGAATATATGAAAAAGTTTTTCTAAAAAATAATAATAGGTCTTGCCCTTTACCAATAGCATATACAGGCAAAAGTATTCTCTCTTCATCTTTCAATAGTTTTTCTATCGACTTAAGTATCAATTTATCCTGTAAATACTTATTTTGGACACCAAAGTTATTGCCGTAACCATAAGTAGCTTCAGTTATTAAAATATCTACTTTTAAATTGGGAAGAAATCTAAGTCCTTTATTGCTTTCCACATCTTTTAATGTAAAATCACCTGTATAAAAAATTTTTATCCCCTCAATCTCAACATACACAGCTACAGCCCCTAAGACATGCCCCGCAGGAAATAACTTAAGTTTTACTTCTTTATTTTTTATTCTAAAACTACTTTCTTCTTCTGTATCAAAACTTATAATCTGACTGTCAAAATTTATAATCTCCTCTTCTATTTTTATCTCTAATCTTGTATGTCCCCGCAAAAATATTTGCTTCAAAATTTCGTGAGTTGCCCTTGACATTATAATCGGAGAGTTTAAACCTTTTCTTAATAATTCCACAATTCCTGCAGAATGGTCTAAATGAGCATGAGTAATAATTACCAAATCAATATCTTTAATATCTATAGGTAAATTTTTTATAGAATTGTAATATAAGGTTTTATCCTTAATCAAAGCTCCCGCATCTAGTAAAATATTTATTCCCTCATAGGATACCAAATAAGAGCTAGCACCAATATTATCCCCTCCCCAACAAAAAAATTTAAAGTTATGGATGGAGTTAAAATTTTTTCTGGTTTTATGGTAATATTCATTTATTAACTTTGAATTTTCTGGAAACAAGCGATAAAGCTTAAGATTTTGTTTTTCTTCTTCACTAATAAGGCCATATTTTAATTTTAGCCGCAATATATATAAATCTTGAGGATTTAATTTATAAGCTTTATCTAAGAATTGGTGTCCTTTTATTTCACCAATTTCTTCGTATATTTCAGCTATAAGTCCATATATTTTAGGCAGTAACAATTTATCTTCTACTTTTTTCTCCATATAAAGTAATTCTTCCAAAACTTCTAAAATCCTTCTTTTATTTTTAAAAGAAAGTAACAATAAATAAAATTTTATCCATTGGTCTTCCTCAGTATAATTCATTAATGTTTCAAAAAGATTTTTTGTTTTTAAAGATTGTTCTACCAAATCTAAAAGAATCACACTTTTTACAAACAAAGTTAAATTATGTTCGTCAATTTCTAATTCGCTTTTTAGCTCAAAAAAATGCTCTTTTGCTTCTTCAGGAATACCAATATAAATTTCAAGTATTATCTGCCACAACAGCAAATACTCATATAATTTTTTGTCCAAATTTTTTACTAAACTTTTTTGCTGAAAAACATACCAATAAGCATTTACATAATCCTCCTTTTCTATAAATTCTTTTAGGTTGTTATCGTATACATCATAAATATTTAAGAATGACGTATCTCACCACCTCCCTATGTTTCTATTTTAATACCTTTTGAGTAAAAATTCTACACAAAAAATAAGTCTGGATTTTGTCCAGACTAAAAAACTATTACAATTTATTAAGTTTTTTTGCTTCTTCTGCCACTAAAAGAACTTTATCAAAATTACTACCTATAGAAGCCTCTACACTAGCTGCAATTGCTCCCTCCACTAAAGGTGCATCAGCAATTTTTACTTTCCCTTCATATTCCTCTCCCAACAGTTCTATCGCCATTTGTGCACTCATTACAGCACTTCCAATATCAACTAAAACTACTACTCCTTCTCCTTCATCTACTTTTTTAATTTCCTCCATTATCTCTGTAGCATCTGTTCCCAATCTGCCATCTTGTGTCCCGCCAGCTATCCCTATGGGAACTTTTCCACCTGTCATTTGGCTTGCAAGTTCATAAATCCCCTCTACTATTTTTCTTGAGTGAGAGACTAATACTATTCCAACCATTTTTTCCTCCACCATCATGATAAATTGACAACATCAGAAAAAGACTTTATCATCAAATATGCTGATGTTGCCCCTGGATCCAAGTGTCCAATGCTTCTTTCTCCTAAGTAACTTGCTCTTCCTTTTCTTGCAGAAATATTCTTAGTGTATTCCATTCCCTCTTTTGCAGCATTAGCTGCTCTATTTAATGCTTCAGGTAATGCAATGTTGTTATCTAAACTATCTTTTAAAGCTTTATATGCAGGTTCAATAGAATCTATCATAGTCTTGTCTCCTGCTTCGGCTTTTCCTCTTTGTTTGATGCCATCTAAAGCAGCTTCAAAGATTTTAACTATATCCTCTTCAGAAAGTTCATTTTTACCCTGAACTACTTGGCCAGCCCTCATAAAAGCTGTACCATATAAAGGGCCAGAAGCTCCTCCCACCGTAGATACAAGTGTCATGCCTATAGTTTTTAATATTGTCCCTATATCAGTAGTTTCAGACAATGTGGTCAATTTTTGCTTTACGGCATCAAATCCTCTATCTAAATTTATTCCGTGGTCCGCATCACCAATAGCGGCATCCAACTCTGTAAGGTACTCTTTATTTTCTTTTATAACCTCTACAATTTTGTCCACAATTTTTAGGACATCATTTTTTGTGATAACCATCTTCTACCTCCTAAAAATTTATAATTGTTTGAAAGCAGGTGTATCAGCCTTCGCATCTAACAATGTTTTAAGTTCTTCATCTAATTTTAATAATGTTATAGAAAATCCACTCATTTCAAGAGAGGTCATAAATTCTCCCACGTATGTTTTGTAAACTTTGATCTTCTTACTCTCTAAGATTTCTGTTACTTTCCTGTTCGCAACATAAAGCTCCATTAAAGGAGTTGCACCAAGCCCGTTTATCATAACAGCAACCTCGTCATTTTCTTTATAAGGCAGGTCATTTATTATTTTCTCCATTAAATGTTCTACTATTTCATCTGCAGGTTTTATTTTTTCTCTGTGAGTTCCAGGCTCTCCATGTATTCCTATACCAATCTCCATCTCATCTTCTGCAAGAGTAAAGCTGGGTTTCCCTGCTGCTGGAACAGTACAAGGTGTTAGTGCCATTCCCATTGACCTTACATTTGCAATTACTTTCTCAGCCACTCTTTTTACTTCTTGTAAGCTAGCCCCTTCTTGTGCCTTTGCTCCAGCAATTTTATGAACAAACACAGTTCCAGCAATGCCACGTCTTCCCTGCGTCCAAGTACTATTTTCTACTGCAACATCATCGTTCACTATCACTTCATCTACTTCTATTCCCTCCATCTGTGCCATTTCTCTAGCCATTTCAAAATTCATTACGTCACCTGTGTAATTTTTAATAATCAATAATACTCCTTTTCCTCCATCCACTGCCTTAATCGCTTCATAAATTTGGTCAGGTGTAGGTGAAGTAAAGACAGCACCAGGGCAAGCCGCATCTAACATTCCATAACCCACATATCCTGCATGAGCAGGCTCGTGGCCACTGCCACCACCACTTACAAGTCCAACTTTTCCTTCTACAGGTGCGTCTTTTCTGACAATTACATTTATGTTGTCAAGTTTTCTCAGGTAAGATGGGTGAGCAGCCAGCAAACCTTCTATCATTTCTTTCACGACATCATTAGGATTATTAATCAACTTTTTCATAATTTACCTCCTCCTAAATTTACTTTTGTTAGTTTTTAAATGCAATTTACGTGCCACCAAATAAATTGTACCGAACAGATATAGCTTGTTGACAAAGTAAAAAATTTTTAAAATAGGATATTTTGCATCGTCACTCCGATGTTCCAAAGCGACAAAACTAAACTCGACCTTCGGGTTCCGGCAGGGTACCGGGCACATTCGACATCCTTGTCTTAGTGCCCGCCTCCGCCATCCGTGGCTACGGCCCTGCCTCCACCCTCGGTTTTGTTAAGTTTTGTTGCCGCTTTGTCACAAGTCGCACCGATTGCAAAATATCCTATTTACGAAAGTTTGTCTACAGTCTGAAATAGCCTCGAAAGGCTATATTGGTAAAAAGTATCAACTATTTATTTTTTTTGGTATTATCTATCAACAAGTCCAAATTTCCTTGCTTTTGCAGCAATAGTTTTATGGGTAAGTCCTAAAATTTTTCCTGCTTTATTAAAGCTTTTATATCTTTGTAGCGCAGCCTTTATTATTTTGTACTCATATTCCTCCATTGTAAGTAGCTCACTATTTTCTCCAAGATAAATAATATCATCATCTGATACATTAGTAGTTTCATTTCGAATATATTGGGGCAAATCTTCATAATCGATGTAATCAGTATCGCTTAATGTTATACACCTTTCAATTATATTTTCTAATTCTCGTATATTCCCAGGCCAATCATAATATATCAATGCTTGCATAGCTTTTTTCGTAACCTTTTTTACATTTTTGTTTAGTTTTTTGTTCAACTTTTCTATAAAATGTTCAACAAGTAGAGGAATATCTCCTCTTCTTTCCCTTAATGGGGGCAAAATTACAGGTATGACATTCAGCCTGTAATACAAGTCTTCCCTAAAAGCTCCATCTCTTATAGCTTTTTCTAAATCTTTATTTGTAGCTGCAATTATCCTCACATCTACTTTTATAGTTTTTATTCCCCCTACTCTTTCAAATTCCTTTTCTTGAATCACTCTCAAAAGCTTTACTTGAATCTCAGGTGGAATATCTCCTATTTCATCAAGAAATATCGTTCCTCCATCTGCTAATTCGAATTTTCCTATCTTTTGAGTTACAGCTCCAGTAAAAGCTCCTCTTTCATGCCCAAAAAGTTCACTCTCCAATAGAGTCACAGGAATAGCCGCACAATTTACCCTTATAAATGGTTTATCCTTTCTCTTACTGGCGTAATGTATTGCATTAGCCACCAGTTCTTTCCCCGTTCCACTTTCCCCTCTTATGAGGACCGTTGAATCAGTTTCTGCAGCTTTAGAAGCAATAGTAAGAGCGTCTTTTAATTTTCCGCTATTGCCTATTATTATATCAAATGCTTTGTCCAGTTTTCTGTCTCTTTTTAGCTCATTTTCCAAATATTCTATTTGAGGGAAGTCATAAAATACTATAACCGCCCCTTCTATTTTTGTACCTGTATAAATAGGTGTTATATTTGTTAACACCACATTTGTGCCTATTTTTAGTTTTTTATTCATCTCTTCTTTTCCAGCTTTTAACACATCGGCAATTTTTATATCCGGCATCACTTCTTGTATTTTTTTCCCTATAGCCTGGTCCATATTAATCCCTGTAATACTTTCAGCTGCTTTGTTAAAAATCATTATTGCCCCATTTTCATCAGTAACTATAAGTCCTGAGCCAATAGAATTAAATATTTTCTCATAGGCTATTGAGGTATTTTTTAAAAGTTCATAAGTAGTTTTTTCTTCCTTTTCTTTCCCTAACTCGTTGTAAAAAAAGCCTTTAAACTCTTTTATGGCATTGTCCACATTTGATCCTTCTACCACTACTTCTATTTCTTCTCCCCGAGAAGCAAAAAAAGTCACCATTGATAACATACTATTTGCAGGAATCAACCTACTGTCATTTATCTTCCTTAAAAATATGCTTACATTGTTTTGTCTGCTTATGTGACTAACCTTTTGAACAATATGGGCAGCAATCTGGGAATGTATGCTCACAGGAGTTCTTAATATTTCCCTTCTTCCCTCCATTTTATCACCACACAAAAACTTATTTTACATAAAGGTTTCTTGTAGCAATTATGTCAACCCCCGTACCTAAAATGTTCTTCACCACTACATCTCCTATTTTTACAGGAGCTTTAACCTCTACCTTGGCCAATTCAAGCATTATTTCTTGTATCTTTTCTTTTGGAACAGGCTCTTTTGTCCTAACTGATAAGAGTGGAAGATGTCCCCCTATCGCTCTCACACTTGTAGTAATAGTCCTTTTAGGCATAGTAACTTCATTTTTAGCATATTCTAATCCTCTAGAACAAGAATATCCCTTTACGCTTTTTATCTCCCCTCCTTCCATTTCAACTTGTATCCTGCAGCCCAAGGGGCATACTATACATGTAATTTCTTTTAGTTCCATTTTATCCCTCCTCAACCAAAAAGACAATACCTTCTTCAATATTTACATTTTTTAGTATGTCTTTACTTAAATTTACATCAATCATTTCACCAGGGGTTAAGCGCTGCCTTTTTTGTCTTAGTAAATATTTGTCTCCTGACTTTACTGCTAACATAGCATTGTTATAAACGTTAACAGGTCTCATTCTGAATTTTATCCTTTTTTCTATGTTATCTACATTTATCTTTTGCGGAACAACATAACGTATGCCATTACCAGCTTTTACAAAAATATTGCTTTTTCCAAATTCGCCTTCTCGAATAAATCGTATTGCTGAATTAGCTGCCAATCTCGCTTCTGCAGTAACATTGTCAACTAAGTCGTGAACTTGAAGGACATTGCCACAAGCAAAAATTCCAGGAACACTTGTTTCTAACATTTCATTTACAATAGGTCCTCCTGTTATAGGGTCTAGCTCTATACCGGCCTTTTGGGAAAGCTCATTTTCAGGAATCAAGCCAACAGAAAGTATTAACGTATCACAACTTATATACTGTAAAGTCTTTAAAATTGGCTCTCTATTTTCATCAACTTTGGCAATTGTAACTCCTTCTACCCTGTCTTTGCCGTGAATTTCAATGACAGTATGACTTAAAAGAAGAGGAATATTAAAGTCCTCTAAACACTGAACGATGTTTCTTGTAAGTCCACTAGAGTAAGGCATGAGTTCTACAACTGCTTTGACTTTTGCTCCTTCTAATGTAAGCCTTCTCGCCATAATAAGCCCAACATCACCAGAACCTAATATCACTATTTCTTTCCCTGGAAGATATCCTTCCATATTTACATACCTCTGAGCAGTACCCGCTGTGAGAATACCTGCTGGGCGAGTGCCAGGTATCATAATAGCACCTCTCGGCCTTTCCCTGCATCCCATAGCTAAAATTATAGCTCCAGCTTTTATTGTGAACACACCTTCCTTAGAATTAACAGCTTTTACAATTCTATCAGGAGTTATTTCCAAAACCATAGTTTCCAACATTACATTTATACCATATTCTTCTACTTTATCAATGAATCTTTGTGCATATTCTGGTCCTGTCAATTCTTCTTTAAATTCCTGAAGTCCAAATCCATTGTGTATGCACTGCTCTAAAATACCCCCAAGATATTTATCTCTTTCAATTATGACTATATTTTTTACACCCTTTTCATAGGCTTCTACAGCAGCACCTAAGCCTGCAGGGCCGCCACCTATTATGACTATATCATAGTTAAGCATTCTCATACACCTCTTTCTTTAAAACCTCCGATGCTTTTTCTAATAAAAATTTTTTTGTCTCTGCAGTTAGTATATTCGAATTTCTTCCATGCTTTGTAACCTCAAGAGGAGAAATATTAAGTTCTCTTGCTAATATTTCAACAACTCTCGGCCCACAAAAACTTCCCTGGCATCTTCCCATTCCAGCTCTTACACGCCTTTTAACACCATCTAAAGATTTTGCACCTACAGGTCTTCTTATCGCATCTATTATCTCTCCTTCTGTCACTGTCTCACATCTGCATATTATTCTTCCATAAGCAGGATTTTCTTTTATAAGCTTGTTTCTTTCCTCATCTGAAAGTTCAGTAAATCTTATGACTGGTCTTCTTTTTGGGTTAAAATCTACTTTTTCAATCAACTTAAGTCCAGCATCTTTAAGTATATCCCTTATCATTTCAGCGATAGCAGGAGCCGCAGTAAAACCAGGAGATTCTATTCCAGCAGCATTTATAAATCCTTTCACATCAGATTCTCCAATTATAAAGTCTTTGTCTTCTGTATCAGGAGTCGCTCTAAGTCCTGTAAACTGAGTGATGGTCTTTCTGACATCAAATTTATCCACACTTCTTTTTGCAACTGTAATTGCTTTATTGAGCCCTTCTCTGGTAGTTGCTTTAAATTCTTTATCTTGTATGTCTTCTGAAGTAGGTCCAATAAGTAGATTTCCATCAACTGTAGGAGAAACTAGTATTCCTTTACCCATTTTAGTTGGAACCTGGAATATTACTGTCCTTGCAAGATATCCTTGGTCTTTATCTAATATCAAATATTCTCCTTTTCTAGGATGCACAGAAAATGGCTTCGCCCCTACCATGTTATTTATGACATCTGAATAAAGTCCTGCAGCATTGACAACATATTTACTGTAAAATTCTTCTTTGTGAGTTTTTACTATAAAGAAGTCCCCATTTTTTTTGATATCAATTACTTCTGAATTAAAAACAAATTCTGCTCCATTTTGTGCAGCATTTTCTGCCACTGCAATAGTATATCCATAAGGACATATTATTCCTGCTGTTTTGGCATACAAAGCTGCAACTACAGTGTCATTTATATGTGGTTCTATCTCTTTGACCATATCTTTTGTAATGAGAGACAACCCTTTGACACCATTTTTTATTCCTCTATCAAACAACTCATATAGCTCTTTTACCTCTTCTTCAGAAAAAGCTGCCACTAAAGAACCAGTTCGCTTTATTGGAACGTCTAAATCTTTGCACAGAACATCGTACATTTCGTTTCCTCGCACATTTAATTTAGCTTTTAAACTACCAGGTACAGGATCATAACCCGCATGTAGTATTGCACTATTAGCTTTAGAAGCTCCTTCCGAAGCCACATCTTCACCTTTTTCTACAACTAATATTTTTAATTTGTATTTTGAAAGTTCTCTTGCAATTGAACATCCAACCACTCCAGCACCTATTATCAAAACATCGTACATTTCTTTCATAGTCATAAAACCTCCTTAAAAGATAAAAAACCATATATAACCGACCCTGTCGGCTATATATGGTTCTCCAAATCTCCACCATACTCATATTTATTTTTTCTTCTCTTTAATAAATATATTCTACAAACATCTTAAAATTCCTGCTACTTTTTATCAATTTTTTATTTTATTCTTCAGCCCATTTCATAGCCCTTTCTACAGCCTTTTTCCAACCTTTATACAATTTTTCTCTCTTTTCATTATCCATAGCTGGTTCAAAATGCTTATCAACATTCCAATTCTTCTCTATTTCTTCTTTGTTGTTCCAAAATCCTACTGCCAATCCTGCAAGATAAGAAGCGCCAAGAGCAGTAGTTTCAATTACTTGAGGTCTGTCAACTGGAACACCTAAAATGTCAGATTGGAATTGCATCAAGAAGTTATTAGCACTTGCTCCACCGTCAACTTTTAAAGCTTGTAATTTGATTCCTGAATCCTCTTGCATAGCCTCTAATACATCTCTTGTTTGATAAGCAATAGACTCCAGTGTTGCCCTTATTATATGCTCTCTTTTTGCGCCTCTTGTAAGTCCTACAATCGTGCCCCTTGCATACATATCCCAATAAGGTGCTCCAAGTCCTACAAAAGCAGGAACAACATATACACCGTTTGTGTCTTCAACTTTCAGCGCATATTCTTCACTTTGCGGTGAATTGTCAATTATTCTAAGTTCGTCTCTCAACCACTGTATCGCAGCACCTGCTATAAATATACTACCCTCTAAAGCATATTCTACTTTCCCATCAATTCCCCAAGCAATTGTAGTGAGAAGTCCAGTATTTGAAGGCACAGCTTTTTCTCCTGTATTCATAAGCATAAAGCAACCTGTTCCATATGTGTTCTTTGCCATTCCAGGTTTAAAACAGGCTTGACCAAACAATGCTGCTTGCTGGTCTCCCGCATCTCCCGCAATAGGTATCTCTACTCCAAATATATTTTTATCAGTATAGCCATATACATAACTGGAAGGCTTAACTTCCGGAAGCATTTGCTCTGGTATGTTAAGTTCAGCCAATATCTCTTTATCCCATTTAAGCTCATGTATGTTAAAAAGCATCGTTCTTGACGCATTAGAATAGTCAGTTACGTGTACCTTGCCACTTGTCAAATTCCAAATAAGCCAGGTATCAATATTTCCAAAAAGCAATTCTCCTTTTTCTGCTTTTTCTCTTGCTCCTTCAACATTATCCAAAATCCATTTTACTTTAGTTCCTGAAAAATATGCATCTACTACAAGTCCTGTCTTTTCTCTAATTTTCTTGTCAAAACCCTTGTTTTTTAGTTCATCGCATATAGGAGCTGTCCTTCTACATTGCCACACTATTGCATTGTAAATAGGTTTTCCTGTATTTTTATCCCATACAACAGTTGTCTCTCTCTGATTTGTAATACCAATAGCTGCAATATCTCCCGGATCAATACCTGCTTTTTCTATCACTCCTTTGGCAACCTCTATTTGGGATTCCCATATTTCCATTGGATCGTGTTCTACCCAACCTGGCTTAGGATAAATTTGCTTAAACTCCTTGTTTAGCGAAGCAATAATTTTACCGCTATGGTCAAAAATTATTGCACGGGAACTTGTTGTCCCTTGGTCGAAAGCCATAATGTACTTTGCCATCTTTTTTCCTCCTTACAATTTTTATAATATCATATCGGCGAGAGATAAATTCTCGCCGATTTAAACTCTATAAACTTTTGTATTAGTGTATATTTATAATAAGTTGGTAAACTACAGCTCCAAGTATTCCTCCAACTATCGGCCCAAATATTGGAACTATTAAACCATATCCCCAATCAGAATCTCCTTTCCCTGGGATAGGAAGAATAGCATGAGCAAGCCTTGGACCAAAGTCTCTTGCTGGATTAATTGCATAACCTGTAGGTCCACCTAAGCTTAAACCTATTGCCCAGATAAGTAAACCAATCAGAAGTGGTCCTAATCCTCCAACTAATTGATTGTTGCCATTTGTTATACCCAGTATTCCTATTAAAAGCATAGCAGTACCAAATGCCTCTGTCATAAAATTCTTACCCAACTTTCTTATAGCGGGTATTGTTGCAAAAGTACCAAGCTTAGCTGTGGGATCTTCAGTTGCTGCATAATGATCCATGTACATCAAATAAACAATTATTGCTCCCACAAAAGCTCCTAAAACTTGCGCTATAATATAGCCTGGCACCAAACTCCATGAAAACTTGCCTATCGTTGCTAAGCCAATTGTCACAGCTGGATTTAAGTGAGCACCACTTATCCACCCAACTACATAAACAGCTACCATTACTGCAAATCCCCATCCAGCGGTGATTACAATCCAGCCGCTGCTTTGCCCTTTAGATTTGTTTAAGACAACGTTTGCAACCACGCCATCACCTAACCAAATAAGTATCATAGTACCAAAAAATTCAGCAACATATTTTGCAAGGTCACTCATAGAATATCCCTCCATAATTCCAAAATTTAAATTAGTATATTTTTGAATAAATATGCCGTATTTCTAGCCTATCACTCCTCTCACTCAATAAACCACAGATTTTTTTCACTCGTTGATACGGCAATAGCACCAGCTTTAAGTACATTTATAACTTCCTCTTTTGTCTTGACTAATCCTCCGGCAATAACAGGCTGACGCAATTCAAATGAAATTTCTTCTATTACTGGGGGCATTATACCAGGAAGTATTTCTATTGAATCTGCTTCTATTTGTTTTGCTGAAGAAAGTCCTGTTTTTAACGCCTGTGAATCTAAAATGAAAAGTCTCTGGATGCAGAAAAGATCAAATTGTTTAGCGTGTATCAAAATATTGTTGCGAGTAGAGATTATACCATGGGGCTTTATTTTTTCAGCCAAATACTCTACTGCTTTGTTGTCCTTTCCTAAACCTTCAAGCAAATCAAAATGCACAAAAACAATTTTATCATGTCTTTTGACCTCTTGAACTATTTCAGAAATGTTCATTATGTCACCAGTAAGTAAAAATATCACCTGTGCATTTGAAGAAAGAGCAGTATTTAAATCTTTTGTCTCTCGCACTGCAGCTATTATCGGGAAGTCTCTCATTGCATCCAGAATCTTTTCTCTCATTTTTATACCCCCATCTTTTCTTTATGCAAGTAATATGCCAAAAAATTCTTCAGTAAAATGAGCAAAAAAAAATAACTATTGGTATAAAATATCAAACATTATTTTTTATCATGATAATTAGTACCAAAATGTTATTTAATTAACATTCTCTTTGCATCTTGATTTTTTATTGCCATAAAAAATCCTATAGCCGAAATTCCCAAGTAAACATAATAAGTAAAAAACCTCCACATGCCCACAAAAATTCCTAATTTACTGGGAGGAAGTATATTTGAAAAAATTGTTGCAAAACCTATTTCTACTACACCAGAACCACTTGGAATAAAACTATACGCCAAAATGTCATAAAATATGAGTTGCCTTCCAATTACTGCTAGTAAATTAAAAGGTATATTCATAGCTAATAATAAAACTGGAGCAATGCTGTAAAAAAGCAACCAATAAGCTACTGCATAAAATAATTGAGAAAAAAACAGCTTATAACTGGAAGGTCCTATAAAAAGGTCATTAAAATTTTTATGATAAAGTATGATTTCTTCTTTTATTTTTTCAAAATACTTTTCCAGTTTAGGCTTTTTAAAAAACGAAATATTGCTTATTTTATTAACAATCTCAATGACAAAGCGGGGTTTTAGTATGATATAAATTAATATAAATAACAAAAACATCAAAAATATACTTACTAACACTGCAAAATAAGAAAGAACAGTTCCTAATTCTAATTGATTTCTAAAAAAAATAAGTAATATAGGAGGTACAGTCCCAAAAAAAATCCCTGAGAACAAAAGCTTAGCAGTAAAAATCATTAAGCTTTTATTTGGTGAAACTCCTTTTTTACTAAGTAAATATACAATGAGAGGTAAAGCTCCTGAGCCAAAAGGTGTTATGTAGCTTATAAAAAAAGTCGCAAGATTAAATTTAAAAAGATAATCAAAAGGCAAGTTTTCTCCTAATTCTTTCAATAAATCTCTTATTCGCAAAGTATCCACTATCAAGGTTAATATTATCAACCCGAAAATTATTCCAAGGTAAAAAAGAGGTATGTGAAAAGCCATTTCAATTTCTTTAACGCCTGTAACTTTTAACAAAACTAAAATTGAGCCAATGCTTAAAAGTAATGCAAAAGCCATCATATATAAATTTTTCTTCTCAAGAATTGTCTCCAAAATAATTCCCCCAATTTCGCCTTTGCGATGTAGGTTTTTCTATATCGCAAAGGCTTTATTTTACATTTTTCACGGTATATCATCTAGAGTTTTAAATTCATATCCCTCGGCTTTAATACTTTTAATTATTCGATCAAGGGCTAAAGCATTGTCTTTTGAAACAGCATGTAAAAGTATGACAGCTCCCGGGTGAAGCCTTTTCATAACAGTATTATAGCTTTCCTCTGGTCCTCCGGGAAGTGGCTGCCAATCAGCCATCGCTAAACTCCAAAAAACCGTTCTATAACCTAACGATTTTGTAATATACAAGGTTCTCTCACTATACTCACCTTTTGGCGGTCTAAAATATTTCATCTTTTTGCCTGTCAGCTCTTCAAACATATCTCCTAACTTAGTTATTTCCTCTTTTACTTTTTCATCAGATAAGGTGGGTAAGCTTGGATGATTCACTGTGTGATTCCCAACTATATGTCCTTCCTCCACCATCCTTTTAACTAAATCAGCCTGGTCTTTTACATAGGGTCCAGTTACAAAAAAAGCAGCTTTTACATTATTTTCTTTGAGTATATCTAATATTTTAGGTGTATAGCCATTTTCATATCCTTCATCAAACGTCAAATAAACTACCTTTTTTGTCATGTCTCCTACAAAAATCGCATCGTATTTTTTTATAAGTTCCATCGCCCGAGGAGTAATTTCCGGAGTTTGATGGTTTGGCAACACTCTTAGGCCCCAACTATACAAAGTGTTATCCAGATTTTCTGTGTTGGTATAAACAGTCTTGTTAACCGTATTAGACACCTTTTCTTTAGGTTTCTCAGCAGGCTTTTGTAAAACTTTGTCTTGCACTTTTTGTTCTTCTGCCCTTGTAATGTCTTTTTTAGTTATTCCACAAGAAGCAATTGAAAAACATAACAAAATTCCCATTAAGATAGAGAATATTTTTCTTACCATAGCCATACCTCATTTCAATTTTTCTATATTTCTTTTTTATTTTTTCTCTATATAAACATAATATTCTATCTTTATTTGGAAGTATTTTTGTACACTTCACATACAGTATCTCTGCAAGGGCAGGATTTACATAAAGCAAAAGAAGGATTTACTTCTGGAGAATAATCTCCTTCTTGCATTTTTTTCATTTGCCTTAATATATTAAAAAGTTCTTTTCTTAAGTGTCGCCTATTATAAACCTCAAACATAGTATTCCTATAAACTATTCGCCCTCTTCTTACTCTTTTTTGGTATACATCTTCTATTATTAAAAAATATGCAACTAACTGCATAACATCTTTATAATAAGGTGAATCACCAGCTTCACTACTTTTTAATTCTACAGGAACTAATTCTTCTCCCAGTTGATAAATATAATCAGGCTTTCCAGATAAGCCATATTTGTCAGACTTTAATAACTTTCCATATACTACTCCCTTTTCTTTTACCTCTTGCGATTTATCTATGTAGATTATTTTGCCTCCTCGAAATCCTATGCTTCTTCTCATTTTTTTATAAAAAGGCCTATGTTCTATAACTGACTGAATAAGCAAATATATAGTAAAAAATAAAAAAACTATATTGAGAATCATTTTAAAACCCTCATAATCGCAATTATCAATAAAATAGCTATAATTCCAAAAATAATCGCATACTTTTTATATCGCAATTTTAGAATATCCTTATAATATTTTTCATGATATTCTATCCCTTTCTTAAAGTTACTAAATTGCAAATCTTGTTCTTTTGGCTCTCTCAAACTATTGATATACTCTATTCCATATTTTTTATATAATACCACTGATAGGGGCAATAAAGAAATTGATTTATCTCTGTGGCAGATATATACTTATCCTCTTTTTTCATAATATAACACCTTTAAAAAATATTTTTACGGACTTATTATACCATATAAAAAAAACGGGGTAAAACCCATTTTTACCCCCGTGGATCGGCTACAACAAGAACATCTATGAATTTGGTACCTTTCATTATTCTTCTAACAATAGAACCTCTTATTATTTCGTCAATTCTTCTTCTTACAGACTGTCCTACTACAATTTGAGTAATTGCATTTTCTTCAGCAAATTTTATTATAGCCTTAGCAGGGTCATTTGATTTGACCATATAAAACTTTGCTTCTAATTTGTTGCACAGCATTGTGATTTCATCTAATTTTTTGAGTTTTTTATGGTCTCTTAAGTCATCATCATTGTAAACATGCAAAACAAAGAGGTCTGCTTTAAGCATTTTAGCTAACCTATAACCTCTTCGTATCAGATACTCTGCATTAAATCTTAAATTTACGCAAACCAATATCTTTTCTTGTGCGCCTTTTAATCCTATAACATTTTTCCTGTTTCTATATTCCAAAAGCCTATCGTCAACCTCATTGGCTACTTCTCTTAAGGTAAGTTCTCTTAACGCGGAAAGGTTACCAACTCTAAAAAAATTGTTAAGAGCAGTTTCAATCTTATCGGGACTATAAATTTTTCCATTTTTAAGTCTCTCTATCAAAGTCTCCGGGGAAACATCAACTACTTCTACTTCATCGCATATTTCCAGAAGTTTGTCAGGAATAGTTTCTCTTACCCTTACATTTGTCATGCGGTTTATATAGTCATTAAGACTTTCAAAATGCTGGATGTTGACAGCAGTCATCACACTTATGCCGTTATCAATAAGCTCCAAAACATCTTGATATCTCTTTTCATTTTTAGAACCAGGCGCATTTGTATGAGCTAATTCGTCTACCACCACAACCTGGGGTTTTCTCTTTAAAATAGCCTCCAAATCCATTTCCTTAAGAATTGCACCTTTGTAATTTATTTCCTTTAACGGAATAACTTCAAGGTCCCCTATCTGTTCCTCAGTGTCTTTTCTCCCATAGGTTTCTACAAAACCTATTACCACATCTATACCTCTTGCCTTCATTTCATTGGCATCTTGCAACATGTGATAGGTCTTGCCAACACCGGGAGCAGCACCAAGATAAATTTTCAGCCTTCCTTTATTCGCTCTTTCTATTTCTCTTAAAAAATAATCAGGGGACTTTTTTGCCATCATAAAGCCTCACTTTTTATTTTTCTTAATTTCTTCTAATAAGTTTAAATTTAATTTAAGCACATTCACCCTGGGTTCTCCAAAAATGCCTAAAAATCTGCCTTCAATATTTTCATCCACAAGTTTTTTTACAACTTTTTCCGGTAAATTGTTTGCTTTAGCTACTCTTTCAACTTGTAAATATGCGGCTTGCGGAGAAATATGGGGGTCTAATCCTGAGGCAGAAGAAGTAACTATATCTGCAGGTATGTCACTTCTTTTTACTCCAGGGTTTTTCTTTAAAAACTCCTCAATATTTCTTTCCACTTCTTCTTTAAATTTAGGATTAGATAAAGCATAATTAGTACCACCTGAAGACTCTGCATTGTAATCCACAGCAGAAGGTCTTCCCATAAACCATTTAGAATCAGTGAATTTTTGTCCAATGAGCTCAGAGCCCACTGCCTTACCATCTACTTTAATTATACTACCTTTTGCCTGATAAGGAAATATTAAATTTGCAATTGCTGTCATAACAAAAGGGTATACAAGACCTATTAACACTATTAAAACAAGCGTAAATTTAATCGCCCTTTTAAACTCACTCATATCAAATCCTCCAAATTAAAAGATAGAAGATATTATTAAGTCAATAAGTTTTATCCCAATAAAAGGAGCAATTAATCCTCCTAGCCCGTAAATCAGCAAATTTCTTAGTAGTAGCGCATTAGCACTCATTGGCCTATATTTTACTCCTCTCATAGCAATGGGAATCAAAATAGGGATTATAATGGCGTTAAATATTAAAGCTGATAATATTGCACTAGTCGGTGAGGAGAGCTTCATTATATCCAACACCCTTATTGATGGCAATGTACCAGATATAATAGCAGGAAGTATTGCAAAATATTTAGCAACGTCGTTGGCAATGCTAAAAGTAGTCAACGCTCCTCTCGTCATGAGAAGCTGTTTACCAATTGCTACTACTTCAATAATCTTTGTAGGGTCAGAATCGAGGTCCACCATGTTTGCAGCTTCTTTAGCAGCCATTGTACCACTATTCATTGCAAGTCCTACATCTGCTTGGGCAAGAGCTGGTGCATCATTTGTTCCATCTCCTGTCATTGCAACAAGCCTTCCTGCCGCCTGTTCCCTTTTAATCACATTTATCTTATCCTCTGGTTTACTTTCTGCAATGAATTCGTCAACACCAGCCTCTTCTGCTATTGTTTTTGCAGTTAAAGGATTATCGCCTGTCACCATGATAGTTTTAATCCCCATCGCTCTAAGCTGTTTAAAACGCTCTTTCATCCCAGGTTTTATAGTATCTTTAAGGTATATTATCCCTAATACTTCCTTGTCTTTTACTACGATAAGAGGAGTGCCACCTAACAAAGCAATTTTTTCAACTTCTTTTTCTAAATCATCTGGTAGGCTTCCTCCTTGTGATTTTACATATTCTTTAACTTTATCATAAGACCCTTTTCTTACAATAGTCCCATCTTTTAAGTTTAGTCCGCTCATCCTTGTTTCTGCAGTAAATTCTATAACTTCCGCTCCATCCAAAATATCTTCTGGTACCTTTACGCCCATTTTTTTGGCTAAATCTACTATTGACCTTCCTTCGGGAGTTAAATCTTTTAAAGAGGATACAAGAGCATAATATGTAACTTCTTCTTTTTTATGACCGCCAACTGGTATAAAATCAGCTGCTAATCTATTTCCAAAAGTGATTGTGCCTGTTTTATCTAAAAGCATTGTGTCGATATCCCCTGCAGCTTCTACTGCCTTTCCAGACATGGCAATTACATTAAAGCGTGTAACTCTATCCATACCTGCAATACCTATCGCAGAAAGAAGGCCCCCAATTGTAGTTGGTATTAAACAAACTAGCAAAGCAATCAATGTAGTAGCGCTTATTCTTACATGGACAAATTTAGCCATAGGGTATAAGGTCATAACAACAATTATAAAAATTATTGTTAAACTGACTAATACAGTGGTCAAAGCAATTTCATTAGGAGATTTTTGCCTTTTTGCTCCTTCCACCATTTTTATCATTCTGTCTAAAAAAGATTCCCCTTCGTCTACTGTCACTTGGACTTTAATGCTATCGCTTATTACTTTTGTTCCACCAGTAACTGAGCTAAAATCACCACCAGCTTCTTTTATAACTGGTGCAGATTCACCTGTTATTGCAGACTCATCAATTGCAGCAAGTCCTTCTATTATTTCTCCATCAGCCGGAATTATATCTCCTGCCTCACAAAGCACTATATCCCCTTTTTTAAGCTCAGAAGATTTAACCATTTTTATACTTCCATCACTTTTAATGAGTTTTGCCATAGTCTCTTTTTTTGTCTTTTTAAGGGTATCTGCTTGAGCTTTCCCTCTTCCTTCTGCCAGTGCCTCTGCAAAATTAGCAAAAAGCACTGTTACAAACAATATAAAAGTGATTAAAGCGTTGTATCCCACTTCGTCGTAAGTACTTCCAAAATAAGTAGGAAATATTGTAGCCAACAGTGTAATAAACATACCTACCTCTACCACAAACATCACAGGGTTTTTATACATTTTAAGAGGATTAAGTTTCACAAAAGAGTTTTTGATAGCACCTAATACAATTTCTCTACTCATCGTTTTTATTTCTCTTTTTCTTTTCATAAAGCGTTACCTCCATTACGTCATGCTCAAAAACTCAGAAATAGGTCCTAATATTATCGCTGGGAAGAAAGTAAGAGCTCCGACAATTACAACAATCGCTATAAAAATTGCTCCAAACAAAGCATTGTCTGTTCTAAAAGTACCTGGCGATGGCGGTGCAGGAATTTTCTCCGCCATAGAACCTGCAACAGCTAACATAAGAATAATGGTTATATATCTTCCAAAGAACATAACCAAACCTGTCATTATATTCATAAACACAGTGTTTCCTATAAATCCCGCAAATTCAGAACCATTATTTGCCGCCGCAGAAGAAAACTCATACAAAACTTGTGTAAGTCCATGGTACAGTGGATTCGTTACAGAAGAAGCTCCCACTTTTAGCATCACTGTCAAAGCAGAAGAAAAAAGTATCAAAAAAGGATGAACTAATATTGCGATGGCAATAAGTTTTATTTCTTTAGTTTCAATTTTTCTCCCTAAATATTCTGGAGTTCTTCCTACCATAAGCCCTGTCAAAAATACCGTCAATATTGCATACATTATTATATTCTGAAGTCCTGCTCCGTCTCCTCCAAAAATAGTATTTAACATCATGAGGATAAGTGGCACTGCTCCTCCTAAAGGTGTATAAGAATCGTGCATACTGTCAACAGAACCTGTTGTAAAAGCAGTAGTCACAGTCGCAAATAGTGGAGATTGTGAGACTCCAAAGCGCACTTCTTTTCCTTCATAATTTCCATAAGGTGTACCATCAATATGTAATTTGGAATATGCCACTCCTGGATGACTTTCCGCATAAACTGCTCCAACAGCCAAAAGAATAAAAATCACAAACAAGGAAATGTATAATACCAAAGCGTGTTTTTTATTGTTTATCATCAATCCATAAGTGTAAATTAAAGATGCAGGTAAAAGCATCATAAGAAGCATCTCAATCATATTGGTAAGCCAAGTAGGATTTTCAAAGGGGTGCGAAGAATTCGCCCCAAAAAATCCACCGCCATTTGTGCCTAAGTGTTTAATTGACTCTAATACAGCTACGGGACCTGTTATAATAGTTTGTCTGCTACCTTCCAATGTATCTACAACTATTTTTCCTGCAAAAGTTTGAGGTACTCCTTGCCATACTAATATAAGAGTGACAACCATGGAAATAGGAAGCAAAAGCCTTACAGTCACTCTTACAAAATCCGCATAAAAATTCCCTAGTAATTTTGTCTTTTTACTAAGTCCTCTCATTATAGCTGCTGCAGTTACTAACCCTGAAGCCGCAGAAGTAAACATCAAAAATATAATTACAATCATCTGACTTAAAAATGTAATACCATTTTCCCCAGCATAGTGCTGAAGATTTGTATTTGTCATAAAGCTTATTGTCGTGTTAAAAGCAAGAGAAGACTCCATGTTTTTAACTCCGGTGGGATTTAAAGGCAAAAATCCCTGTATTCGCAATATAATATACCCAATTATCATCATCACAGTATTAACAAGCAAAAAGGACAATGCATATTTTTTCCAACTCATTTCTTCTTCTGCATTGATCCCTGAAAGTTTATATATAAAATTTTCTACAGGTAAAAAAACTTTATCCAATTTCATCGGCTTATACTCAAATATTTTATACATATAAGTACCAAAAGGTTTAGTTAAAAGAGCTATTACCAATATCATAACAAAAAGTTCTATATTCGAATACATGTACTTTCCTCCCTTAAAATTCTTCCGGATGTATTAAAGCATAAAACAAATAAAGGAGTAAAAGAAAAAAAACTACATACAACAAGGCCACCTTTAATACACCCCTACTTCATAAGAATTAGCTTCTACCAAATAACAACACCATTTAACTATTCCTTTTACAACATAGTACAATGTTACAAATCCTAATAGAATTATAAAATCCATATTCTTCTTCACCTCTAATTATTATTATCGATTTTTTATAAAAATATTAAATTTAAACATAAAAAGCCCGCACTCTTTTTTATGAGGCGGACTACATGACAACACTTTTACATATTGTCATGTCTTCCATCATTTTTGTTAATTTATTTACTATTAATTGTACCATATATATTATATTATTCAACTCAATAAACATCAAAAAGGCTTTTATGCCTTTAAATCCTTTTTTGCGCAAAAAAATAGGATGTAAAGCGTTACAACTATTGTATACTATGTAATCTATCGCTTTACATCACTTTCCAATTGTTTTTATAAAACGCAAAAAGAAATTTTAGTTTTGTATAATATTTTTAATTTCTTTTTCATACATTGAAAATAGCTCTTCAGCTCTCTCTTTTGTAGGAGCTTCTATATAAATATTACAAGCAGGTAATTCATAATCCGGTACTACTAAGACCCATGAATCTTCTTTATTAAACTTTAAACCATCTAAAAATTCTGCCCCTTCATCAGCCTTTTCAAAAAGCATTCTTATTATTTTCCCTTTATCTCTCCAATCGCATTTTATACTTTTGGATATTCTATATCTTAAAGGAAAACTATCTTTTATAGAGGAAAGTTTTTGAGAGGTATGTTGTAAGTATTCTAAAAGGTCTAGTAAAAAACTAAAGCCGTCAAAATCTAAATTAATCTGTAGGTCTTTTTCTATACCTTCCTTCGACACTATTGTTTTCATTCTATCTTTATGAGAAATTTTGCTGCTTACAGTTTCAATTGCAAATTCCTTCGCAAATTCTGTCAAATATTTGGAACTATCAAAAGGAAGTACAAATTTTTTAACCCCTCGCTCTTTAGCAATTAACATTCTTATAAACTCAAGTTCATCTTCATCAAATTCTCTTCCCTTTTCGTCGTAGAGTTTAACTTTTTCTCCATTTTTATAAAAAAGTACCCCTACATCATAAGACTCCTCTGCTATAAAAAACTCATTTTTACCTATGGCTTCTAATAGCAGTTTTGTTTTTTCATTGTAAGGTTTAATTTTAAAACTTTTATATGCAGTCCTTTTTTCAAAAAGAAAGTTAAGATAATCGTTGTTTATATCAATTTCTTTTATAGATTTTAAATTTTTCCCATCAACTCGTTCAATATCATATACCCTCAATTTGTTCTCTATTTTTTTTTCTAAGTTTCTATCGATATCACACCCTTCTTTATCGAGAAACAAAATCCTTAAATTTCCTTCTTCTTCTTCTACATAGATTCCTCCTCCACACTTATTTTTCTTAATTCCATATCTTAAAGTGGGTAAAAGAGTATTATTGGCTTTTAAGACCTCACAACCACCAGATACAAGCCCAAAACTTATTAAATCGCTTATAAATTGAGATACAATATCTCCATCGTGTCCTATCAACACACTGCTATTCACTATATTTCCAAAAACTTCTCCAATTTCAACTGCAATTTGAGGAGTAATATCCTCATTAAAAACTCCTTTAATCCCCCTATACCCAAAAGTCAAAGGCTTCCTTCCATTCCCCCACACTACATCTTTTGTGATCACAGAGCCCTCATCTATTATTTTATAGGGCCATATTTTTACCTCTGGCTTTATTTCAGCAAAGGATTTTATTTTACAACTCTCTCCTATAACACTGTTTTCAAAAATTCGGACATTATTGCCGATTCTCACTCTATTGCAAACTACACAACCCCTTAATTCACAATTTTTATCTACAATTATTTCCTCCCATAATACAACATTTTTTAAACTGCTTCCTTGTTTTATATGGTTATTTTTACCAATTATTGCGTTAGGTCCTACCACAGCATTAGCTTCAATTATGGTATTGTCCCCTATAATCACAGGAGGGATGATTTTAGCTTCAGGAGAAATTGTAACATTTTTACCTATTATTTTACCTCCTTTTAGTAACTTATCTTTATATCCTAAATCTACCCTTCCTTCTAAAATATCAAAATGACTAGTGATGTATTGATTGGTATTCCCTATATCACACCAATATCCTCCTGTAATATAACCGTACATTGGAATATCATTTTTCAGCAACATAGGAAATAAATCTTTACTAAAATCAAAAGGTTTATCTTGAGGTATAAACTCCAATATTTCTGGTTCTATTATATATATACCCGTATTTACTGTATCGCTAAACACTTCTCCCCAAGAGGGTTTCTCTAAAAATTTTTTTATTTTGCCTTCCTCATCCACAATCACAACACCATATTCTAATGGTACATCTACTCTTGTCAATATGAGAGTAACTTTTGCCCCTTTCTTTCTGTGAAACTCATAAGCTTCTTTTATATTAACATCAGTAATTACATCTCCGCTCATAACAATAAAAATATCATTTAGAAAGTCTCTAGCATTTTTGACACTGCCTGCCGTCCCTAACGGCTTATCCTCTATATAGAATTTTATTTCATCCCCATATTCTTCTTCTAAATATTTTTTAATTTTTTGAGGCAAGTAAAAAAGCGTAACAGCCAAATCTTTAACTCCATATTTATGTAAATGTTCCACTATATGTTTTATCGCAGGTTTATTTACAACAGGTACCATAGGTTTAGGTATATCGGCTGTTAAAGGTCTTAGTCTACTTCCTTCTCCACCCGCCATAATTATCCCTTTCATCTAACCACCTCTAAAAAATATTATTAGCCTCTAATTGTAGTGTTTTTATTTAATGAAAAATTATTCATTTTAAGATATTGGCCACATAAAATTGAAATAAGAAAGGAACTTTGCGGGGGAATAAAAATGATAATCTCTTTAATATACTTTGTGTCAGGAATAGGAATATTTATTTGGGGAATTTTCACTTTAACAAATGGATTAAAAGTCTTCTCACAGCAAAAAATTTCTCAAGTTATTAATAATTTTGCAAATAACTTATTAAAATCAATAATAATAGGTTTTTTTATAACATTGATTATTCAAAGCAGCAGCATGGTCACTGTAATCGCAGTAACAATGGCAGGAGCAGAGCTTTTAACTCTTAAAAGCGCAGCAGGTATAATTATAGGTTCCAACATTGGAACTACTATTGCTGTGCAGCTTTATGCCTTTAATCTGTTTAAAATAGCCCCTTATTTAGTTTTTATTGGTTCTGTATTACATTTTCAAAATTACAATATTAAACTAAAATTTATAGGAAATGTACTCTTAGGATTTGGGTTAGTATTCTTTGGTCTTAAGATAATGGAGCTGGCTACAACACCTCTTAAAAAAAATTCTAACTTTGAGTTTATCAGTGCTAATCTCTCAAATCCTTTCTGGGGAATTCTTGCTGGAATAATCACTGCGTTAATTCTCCAATCAAGCAATGTAGGTATAGCAACATTACAAGTTTTAGTTTCCTCTCAATTAATGACCTTACCTCAAGCATTACCAATAATATATGGTTTAAATATTGGAACTTGCTCAGAGGCTATCATATTGAGCTTTGCCACTAACAAAGAAGGGAAAAAAATAGCTCTCTTTAACATTTTTTTAAATATAGTGAGCACTATACTCTTTTTACCTTTTACAAATTTCTTCGCAGAGTTTTTAAAACTCGTCTCCCCCTACAATCCTTCAAGGCAGGTGGCAAACGCCCACACATTTTTTAATCTTTTTTCTGCACTTTTGATAATTCCTTTTCTTAAGCAACTTTTTATTTTGATAGATAAACTAGTAGATAAATAAAAAATTCAATTAATAGGAATCCTAATATTAAAGTTATTTCCAAGGTGGTAACAATGAACAAAAGATTAGAAGTTAGCGATTTATTGTTTTTAATGATAATTTTTGAGATTGGAACATCAGTACTATTTTGTTTGGGAATTGAAGCAAAACAAGATTGTTGGCTTTCTATTTTAATCGCAATGCTTATTTCTCTGCCAATTATATTTATGTACGTCTCCTCCTTTGAAAAATCACAAAAAAATCTTTCACAGTTACTTGAGTTTGTTTATGGGAAATATATAGGTAAAACTTTATCTCTAATTTATGCTCTGTACTTTTTATATATTGCTTCGAGAAACGTAAGAGATTATGTAGAACTCAGTGTAAATACAATATATTCTCGAACACCTACGTATATTTTTTCTTCTTTTATGCTTATATTGGTAATGTATTACATCTTGTTTGATATATGTGTACTTGCCCGCGTTGCTAAAATTTTGCTCCCTCTTATTTTAGCTATTATGGCTTTTCAAACAACTATGATAATGATGGGAGATAATTTTAGTTTTTTAAGGCTTTTACCAATTTTAGAAAATGGAATTGTTCCCGCAATCAAAGCAGCAATTCCTCTGATTGTGACTTTTCCCTTTGGTGAACTTATTGTTTTTACTACAGTTTTTAATAAAGTAAAACAAAAGGAAAAATTAAAAAAGATAATACTGATAACCACTGTTTTTACTGGTCTCCTATTGTCCTTTAACAATATCATTATAATTTCCTCTTTAGGAGCAGATGAAGCTTCAAGAGAAAAATTCCCATTGTATCAAGTTATAAGATTAATAAATTTGGGAAATTTAAAAAACCTAGACACTTTGTATGTATTTATAATGATTATAGGGGTATTTTTTAAGATTAGTGTATTTACTTATGGGGGACTTACCATGATAAAAAATGCGTTGGAATTAAAAAGTTATAAATACCTGCTTTTCCCTGTTTTGTCGATGATTTTTGCTGCTTCTTCTATAATTGCCGACAGTTATCAAACCCACATACTTATAGGTCTTAAATTTACTCCTTTTTACATACATATACCTCTACAAATAATTTTACCTATGATTACATTTCTATTTTTAAACATAAAAGAAAAGAAAAAGCTTTAAAAGCCTTCTCTCAGTTTGTTGACAAAATTAAAAAATTTTCAAAGGAGATATTTTGCATCGTCGTTCCGGTGTTCCAAAGCGACAAAACTAAACTCGACCTTCGGGTTCCGGCAGGTTACCGGGCACATTCGACATCCTTGTCTTAGTGCCCGCCTCCGCCATCCTTGGCTTCGGCCCTGCCTCCGCCCTCGGTCTTGCTAAGTTTTGTTATCGCTTTGTAACAAGTCGCATCGATTGCAAAATATCTCCTTTATGAAAGTTTGTCTACAGTCTGAGAAAAAGCTTTAAAAGCCTTCTCTTTTATTCACTTATTTTATACATATTCCAAGGTATTTTATCTATAAGACGATTTCTATAAATAGAATCTGCTCCCATAAATATATATCTTAAATTGTGCACCTGTGGTATTTTTACTTCAACCCACATTTTATTTCCATTGATTATAGGTTTTGCTGCTATGACATCTGTCAAAGAATTTTCTGCCCTTTTATACTGATATAATTTTCCATTTACAATTCCTAAATCAATACGTTTTATATCATTTTGATCTTTATAAAATAGCCTCATTTCAACATGGTAAATTACTTTTTTAGATATTGGCCTTGCCGATTCTAAGCCGATGTACAATTTATTGTCGTAATAAAAAGCTCCTAGTTGCGCTAAAGCTGCACTTCTGTATATTTCTTCATTTAACATGCCCCCCGTATACACTTTTAAAAGTGCATGCTGTAAAGTTCTGCTTTGTAAATCTGGCTTTGAATCAACTACTGGAATAGTGATGACAGGTTTTGTAGCAAATAATTCGGTTTTTCTTACAAAAGCCATTAAAAATGGTTCCATAACATCTATTTGGGTTCTATATTGCTTTATAGCCACTTGTTTCAAATCTATTTCTTTTGGAGTTAAGTCAAAAGATTGCCATTCTGTGTTGCTATCCTTCATATCTACAGGAGGTAACATAGGTCTATTTTTCTCCGCCATCCATGGCACTGGCCATTGTGGATGATGGACTAAAAACATATGCTCACGCACATTTATATTCATAGCGGTAATAGTGTATCTCACAAAATTGCTTACTGCCCAATGGTCAGGATGTATATCATCTGCTAAAGGATAATATATATCAGTAGGTTTAAAATCTTTAATTATTTCCGTAAGTTCATTAACTAAATTTTGCCCTGTATATGGAATACCCGGCTTATAAACTGTGTCATAGGGAGCGTAGGCTACATTAGTTCCTCCACTAACTCTTGGATGGTTATTATCCCAATACTGACTCCACAAAAACCTGGTACTCCCATCAGCAAACCCTAAAAAAATTAAATCTTGTCGCGGTAGTCCCAAAACTCTCATAGCTGCAATACTTTCTTGTTGTCTCGCAAGTCCAAAACGATAAAAATCTTTAGGAGTAGGATTTGTTTTACCAGAAAATGACATTGCGGCTTTTTTGTAACTCTCTCCACTTGTGACAATTACTACTTTGATTGGTCTTTTAAGTTCTATAGCTCTTTGAATAATTCCTGCCATTCCTAAAGTCTCATCATCAGGATGAGGAACTATAATGAGGATTCTTTGCCCAGGGTCATCAAAAGTTGGCAGGGTTCCTTTTTCTGTGAAGTTTGCAATAGCCATTTCCCAATTCATTATATAGGATATTCCTACTAATAAAGCAATAAACAAAGAAAAGTAAACAGTTCGTTTATTTATCATGCTACTCTGCCTCCATTCCTGCTACTATTGTACTATACATTTATGAACAAATTATTACATGATAATTAATTTTTAATTAATAATATCAAATTTTGAAAAATATTTTGTTGTGATACAATCATACTATGAAGAAAAAATAAAAAAGGGGAAGGATGAATATGCTTGTTGATTTTCACTGTGATACTCTTTATCGTTTAATGGACAAGAAAATAGATTTCGCTGAAAGGTCAAAAGAAGGTCATGTGGATTTGCAAAGGATGAAAGAAGGCAAAGTTCACTTACAGGTTTTTGCTGTATTTGTAGATCCAAAACAGATGAGAAAAAATGCTTCCACAATGGCTTTAAAGATGATTGATAAAATGCATGAAGTAATCGAAAAAACAAAGGAATTTAGATTAATATTAAAAGGAGAAGATATAGACAAAGCAAAAGAAGAAGGAAAAATTGGAGCATTACTTTCTATAGAAGGCGGCGAAGCTTTAGAAGGTGAAACTTCTCTTCTTAGGATGTTTTACAAATTAGGGGTAAGAGCTCTCACTTTAACTTGGAGTTTGAGAAACGATCTAGGAGACGGAGTAGACGGTGTTAAAGAAGCGGGGCTTACCTCTTTTGGCAGAGAAGTTGTAAAAGAAATGAATCGCCTAGGAATGATTGTAGATGTATCTCATCTTAATGAAAAAGGATTTTGGGATGTACTAGAACTTAGTGAGAAACCAATTATAGCTTCTCATTCTAATGCTAAAACCCTATGCTCTCACAGAAGAAATTTGACAGATGAGCAAATAAAAGCGATAGCTCAAAAAGGCGGTGTAATTGGAATAAATTTTGCTCCACAATTTTTAAGAGATGAAGGTCAAGCTACATTAGAAGATGTTTTAAATCATATAGATTATATATGCGAATTAGTAGGAGAAGATTATGTAGGTTTTGGTTCTGACTTTGATGGGATTAGCAGTACACCAGAAGGTTTAGAAGATATATCACACTTTCCTAAAATTGTAGAAGGCTTAATAAAAAGAGGATATACTGAAGAACAAATTGCTAAAATTACTCACAAAAATTTTGAAAATCTCATAAAGAAAATTTTGATATAAAAACAAAAAGAGCCCTGGAATATTCCAAGGGCTTGCATATGTTAAAGGGGGAGTCATTGTTTTGACCAAGTATACATTATACAGTCCTTTTTCAAAAAAATCAAGACCTCAATAAAAATTTTTTGAGGGATAGGGGGTATTTTTAAGGGAGTTCATCTTAATATTATAATCAAATTTGTAAATTTTAAAATTAAAATCTCGTTAATTTTGTTAAATTTTTATTAAATTTTTGTTAATTATGACACTGCGATGAGAGATTTGTTATTGAATATAGTATACAAAAAATTTATAATAAAAGTAGAAATGAAACATAGGGGGTAAAGTCATGGATATTGAAATAATAAGAAAAACTGATCCAGAAATTGCAGACGCAATTGAAAAGGAGCTTATAAGGCAGAGAAATAAAATAGAGCTCATAGCTTCTGAAAATTTTGTAAGTAGAGCCGTAATGGAAGCAATGGGGTCCCCTCTTACTAATAAATACGCAGAAGGGTATCCAAATAAAAGGTATTACGGCGGTTGCGAATATGTGGATATAGCTGAAGAGTTAGCAAGAGAAAGGCTCAAAAAACTTTTTGGTGCTGAACACGCAAATGTACAACCTCATTCAGGAGCACAGGCAAACATGGCAGCTTACTTTGCTCTTATAAATCCAGGAGATACTGTGCTAGGAATGGATTTAGCCCATGGAGGGCACCTCACTCATGGAAGCAAAGTCAATTTTTCAGGCCAACTCTATAATTTCGTATCTTACAGAGTAAGAGAAGATACAGGATATATAGATTATGATGAAGTAGAAAAACTTGCGAAAAAGCATAAACCCAAATTGATTGTTGCAGGTGCTAGCGCTTACCCAAGGATAATTGATTTTAAGAAATTTAGAGAAATTGCAGACAAGATTGGAGCTTACCTCATGGTAGACATGGCTCATATAGCTGGTCTTGTAGCAGCAGGTCTTCATCCTAATCCTGTTCCTTATGCAGATGTCGTTACGACTACCACCCATAAGACTTTAAGAGGCCCAAGAGGAGGAGCTATTCTTTGCAAAGAAAAATACGCTAAAGCAATAGACAAAGCACTTTTCCCGGGAACGCAAGGTGGCCCTTTAATGCATATAATAGCAGCAAAAGCCGTTTGTTTTAAAGAAGCTCTTACCGATGAATTCAAAGAATATCAAAAAAGAATTATCGAAAATGCAAAAGCTTTAGCAAATGCATTAATGGAAAGAGGAATAAATTTAGTGTCAGGTGGAACTGATAACCACTTGATGTTGTTGGATTTAAGAAATACAGGAATAACAGGCAAAGAGTTAGAAACAAGATTAGATGAAGTAAACATAACTTGCAACAAAAATGCTATACCTTTTGACCCATTAGGGCCAAATATAACTTCTGGTGTGAGACTGGGAACTCCAGCTGTTACTACAAGAGGTATGAAACCTGAAGACATGGTGGAAATAGCGGACATTATAGTCAATGTAATAAGGGATGAAAACTATAAAGAAAAAGCGAAAGAAAGAGTAGCAAATCTGCTCAAAAAATACCCTCTTTATGAGGACCTCATATAAAGAAGATAGGGAAAGTCTTTTACTGGCTTTCCCTATCTTCTTCTCTCTTTATGTTCTTCTTTAAACTCCTTTGGCTTATAATACCTTCTGCCAAGCTCACTGTATACATCCTCAAGTTTTATCCCTTTGTTAACTAACAAAACTATTAAATGATAAAGTAAATCTGAAACCTCATACACTATCTCTTCTTTGGAGTCATTTTTGGAAGCTATCACTACCTCCGTAGTTTCTTCGCCAATTTTCTTTAAAATCTTATCTAGGCCTTTTTCAAATAAATAGTTTGTATAAGACCCTTCTACCGGGTTTGTCTTTCTATCTTTTACCCGTTCATATAGCTTTTTAAGTATTTCCATGTCATAATTTTCAATTTCACCTAAAAAGCTTCTATAAAAACAGCTTACATTTCCTGTATGGCATGCCGGCCCTTTTGGATCCACCTCAATTAGCAAAGCGTCTTCATCGCAGTCATAAAATATGTTTTTTATCTTTTGGGTATTACCTGAAGTTTCCCCTTTATGCCAAATTTCCTTTCTACTTCTGCTAAAAAAATAAGTTTCTCCCTTTTCCAAGCTTAATTTTAAACTTTCCTCATTCATATAAGCCAACATTAATACTTGTTTTGTGTTGTAGTCTTGCACAATCGCAGGAATAAGTCCTTTTTCATCAAACTTTAATTTCTCTATATCAATCATTCTCTACATCCTTTCGATAAATTTAAATTCTCACTGGTATGCCCTCTTCTTTTAAATATTTTTTAACTTCTTTTATTTCCAACTCCCTGTAATGAAACACAGAAGCCGCTAACGCAGCATCAGCTTTGCCTTCAGTAAAAACCTCTTTAAAATGCTCTTTCTTTCCTGCACCTCCAGAAGCTATAACAGGAATATTTACAGCCTCGCTTATCCTCCTTGTAAGTTCTATATCATACCCATCTTTAGTACCGTCTTTGTCCATGCTTGTAAGAAGTATTTCTCCTGCTCCTAAAGACTCTACTTTTTTAGCCCACTCAACAGCATCAAGTCCTGTGTTTACCCTTCCGCCATTTATATACACATCAAAGCCCGAGCCATCACTTCGCCTCTTGGCATCAATTGCTACAACCACACATTGGCTTCCAAAACGCACAGCGGCCTGACGAATAAGGGCTGGTTGTTTCACAGCTTGAGTATTTATTGAAACCTTATCAGCCCCTGCTCTTAGAATATCTTTTATATCGTCAAGGTCTGAAATCCCACCACCAACAGTTAAAGGAATAAATACTTTTTCAGAAGTCCTTTTTACAACTTCTATCATTATTTTTCGTTTTTCATAAGAAGCAGTAATGTCCAAAAATACAAGCTCATCTGCTCCTAATTCATTGTACTCTGATGCTATCTGGACAGGGTCTCCCGCATCTTTTAAATTTAAAAAGTTAACTCCTTTTACTACCCTTCCGTCTTTCACATCTAAACAAGGAATTATTCTTTTTGCAAGCATTTATATTACCTCCAAAGCACTTTTAAAGTTTATTTTTCCACTATATAAGGCTTTTCCAATTATCGCACCATATGCTCCCATCTCTTTAAGCTTTTTTAAATCCTCCATCGAGGATATTCCCCCTGATGCTATCACTTGAACAGATGTTTTTAAAATATTTTCTAAAGCTTTAAAATTTGGTCCGTTAAGAGTTCCATCTTTAGAAATATCAGTGAAAATTATCGTCTTTACTCCTATTTCTTTCATTTTTTTTGCTAACTCAATATCTTTTATTTTAGTCTTTTCAAGCCATCCACTTACGGCAACTTCTCCATTCTTTGAATCTATACCTACTATCGTTCTTCCTCCATAATTGGAAAGGGAATAAAGAAGAAGGTCTTCGTCATATATTGCCGCCGAACCTAAAATTACATACTTAACACCTGCAGAAAAAAGATAATCGATAGTTTCTCTATTTCTTATTCCTCCACCTACTTCTATCTCGGCTTTACAGTTTTTTATAATCTGTTCAATGACATTACCATTTACCAAATGACCTTGTTTTGCACCATCTAAATCTACCACATGAATTCTCTTTGCTCCTAATTCCTGCCACATTTTAGCTACGTCAACGGGATTTTCATAATAAACCTCTTTGGTATTAAAATCTCCTTTTGTAAGCCTTACACATTTTCCTTCCATAATATCAATTGCAGGTATTAAAATCATTTTGCCATCTCTCCAAAATTCTTTAAGATTTTAAGTCCCACTTTTCCGCTCTTCTCAGGATGGAATTGACAAGAAAAAACATTGTCTTTAATTATAACTGCAGGAATCTGAACACCATAATCAGTCACTGCATACACATATTTCTCCTCATTGTTGGCTATATAATAAGAATGGACAAAATACGCATAATCTCCATTCTCCACTCCTTTAAGAAGTGGAGTTTCTCTTTTTATTTCAAGACTATTCCATCCCATGTGAGGAATTTTATTATGCTTTGGAAGTTCTATTACTTGCCCTTTAAAAATCTTAAAGCCCTCAGTTTCTTCTATCTCAAAACCCTTTTCAAATAAAAGCTGCATCCCCAAACATATCCCAAGAAACAACTTACCTTTGTCGATTTGTCTTTTTATCTCTTCAAACATGCCTGTTTTAATGAGAGTATCCATCGCATCAGGAAAAGCTCCCACTCCAGGAAGAACTAATGCATGAGCCTCTTTTACCGAAGCTACATCTTTTATAATTTTTGCCTCATAGCCTACGTATTTAAATGCTTTTTCTACACTTCTTAAATTTCCCATTCCATAGTCAATAATCCCTATCAATTTTTCACCGCCTCACTTAAATTACGTGTAAAGTATATGCAATATCCCTTAAACTGTATCTTTATAAAATCCCTTTAGTAGAAGGTATCCCTTCTACCCTTTCATCTATCTTTAGCGCTTTTTCAAGAGCCCTCCCTAGTGCTTTAAAAGTTGCCTCTATAATGTGATGACTATTACTGCCATGCAAAAGCTCCACATGCAGTGTAATGCCAAAGTTGTAAGCAAAGGCTCTCAAAAATTCCTCCACATTTTCCGTTTCAAAATTTCCAACTCTTTCAGCTTTTAAAGGCAAATCACAGTATAAAAAAGGCCTTCCACTTATATCTACAGAAACTCTCACTAAGGCTTCGTCCATGGGTACATAAAAAGTACTAAACCTCTTAATAGATTTTTTATCGCCGGCAGCCTTTAAAAAAGCATTGCCCAATACAATACCTACGTCTTCAACAGTGTGATGAGTGTCTACCTCTAAATCTCCTTTTGCCACCACTTTTAAATCAAAAAGTCCATGCCTGGCAAATAAAGAAAGCATGTGGTCAAAAAAACCTATTCCTGTAGCTATGTCATAATTTCCTTTTCCGTCAATATTAAGTTCAACGTATATATCCGTCTCTCTAGTTTTTCTTTTAACTTCCGCCTTCCTCATAGCAATAACTCCTTTAACCTATTTATTAAATAATCATTAGCTTCTCGGCTACTTACTGTTATCCTTAAAGCTCCTTCAAGCCCTTCTACCTTTGAAAAATCCCTCACCAAAATTCCTCTTTCTAAAAGTCCCTTGTACACATAATCTGCATCTTTAAATTTTACCAATATAAAATTCGTTTTTGAGGGATAAACTTTAACGCAAGGAATTTTGCCTAGCTCTTTTATAAGACGCTCTCTTTCTTCTAAAATGTAGTTAATTCTTTCTTTTAAAACATCTGTCCTTAAAACCTTCAAAGCTATTACTTGAGATAAAGAATTAATATTATAAGGTGATTTCACAAGGTTTAAATACTTTAAAATATTCTCGTTAGCTACAGCATATCCCACTCTCAAACCGGCAAGTCCAAAAGCCTTAGATAAGGTTCTTAAAACAATCAAGTTTTCAAATTTATTTATAGAATCTACAATTGTATTACCATAAAACTCAAAATAAGCTTCGTCAACAACTACAATTCCATTGCTCTTTTGTATTATTTTAATTATATCTTCTCTTTCTATAACACTTCCTGTTGGATTATTAGGGTTACACAAAAACATTAATTTAGGCCGATATTTTTCTATAACTTCCGTGAAACTCCCCATATCATAAGTATAATCTTCTTCTAATTTTACAGGTATTTCAACGGCTCCTGCAATTTTGCTGTATACACTGTACATAGCAAAAGAAGGATAAGGATATGCTACCACATCACCTTTGTTTATGAAAGCCAGCATAATAAGGTGGATTATCTCATCCGAGCCATTTCCCACAAATATGTTTGTAGGCACTACTTTTAAATATCGTGCCAATTCTTCTTTTAACTTTTCTGCAGTAGGGTCTGGATATACATTTACTTGAGAAGATTTTACAATCTCTTGAATATTTTTTATCACTTCTTCAGGAAGTTCAAAAGGCACTTCATTTGCATCCATCTTATATCTGTAGGGAATACTGTGCACTTCATAATTTTTAAATCCTTTAATTTCTTCTCTCACCAAATTCTCAATCATTTTAAAACCTCACTTTTATAGAATTAGCATGAGCGGTAAGCCCTTCTGAATTTGCTAAAGTGATTACATCCTCTTTTGCCTCTCTCAAAGAATCTTTAGAATAATAGAGAATATTCATCTTTTTGATAAAGTCCGTCACAGAAAGAGGCGAGAAAAACCTTGCTGTTCCACTAGTAGGAAGCACATGGTTAGGGCCAGCAAGGTAATCCCCTAAGGGTTCTGGAGAATATTCTCCCACAAAGACTGCTCCTGCATTCTTGATTTCACCAATTATTTCAAAGGCATTGGAAATGTTAAGTTCTAAATGCTCTGGAGCTATGTCGTTTGCAATACCAATTGCTTCTTGTAAATCATTTACAACAATTATCGCACCAAAATTTTTTAAAGACTTTTCAATTATTTCTTTCCTTCCAAGATATTCCATTTGCCTTTCAATTTCTGTTTTTACTTGTTGCGCAACCTTCAAAGATGTGGTTACAAGTATTGAAGATGCCATTATGTCGTGTTCTGCCTGTGACAACAGGTCCGCCGCCACATATTTAGGATTAGCAGCTTCGTCAGCTATTACCAAAACTTCACTGGGGCCTGCCACCATATCAATATCCACATGTCCGTAAAGGGCTCTTTTAGCCATTGCGACAAAAATATTTCCCGGGCCAACTATTTTATCCACCTTAGGTATTGACTCTGTACTAAAGGCCAAGGCTGCAACAGCCTGTGCGCCTCCAACTCTATATATTTCATTTATACCTATCCTGTCTGCAGCCACCAATACGTAAGGGTTTATACCCTTTTTGCTAGCTGGTGAAACCATCACTATCCTTTCAACCCCTGCAACTTTAGCAGGTATTCCATTCATCAAAACTGAAGAAGGATATGCAGCAGTTCCCCCTGGAACATAAATGCCAACTTGAGAAAGGGGCCTTATTATTTGTCCATAAATTATTCCCTCTTTAAAATCCATCCATGTAGACTGTTTTTGCTTTTCATGAAATTCTGTTATGTTTTTGATAGCTTTGTCAATCGCTTTTAAAAATTCCTCTCCTACTTCTTTATAAGCATTTTTTATTTCCTCTTTCGTAACTTTTACAGTACTTTTGTCAAGATTTATTCCGTCAAACATGTAAGTATACTCAAACAAAGCTTTATCTTTTCTCTCTCTTACGTTTGAAATTATTTCTTCCACTTTTTTTGCTATTTCTCTATTCTCTAATTTACTTCTGTTGTGAAGCTTTTGTAAAATACCATCGTCAATTCCCTTTCGAAAATCAAATATCTCAATCATTTTAAACCTCCTTAAAAGTTTCCACAACCTCTTTTAATTTTATAATTATCTCTTTTATTCTCTGGCTTTTAGTTTTAAGACTGGCTTTATTCACTATCAATCTCGCACTGGAAGGAAAAATTTCTTCAATGACTATAAGACCATTTTCTCTTAAAGTATTACCTGTCTCTACAATGTCTACAATTACCTCTGACAGCCCCACAATAGGAGCAAGCTCCACAGAACCATTCAGCTTAATTATTTCTACATTTTCCCCCTTTTGCCTGAAAAATTCTTCTGCAATGTTGGGAAACTTTGTTGCAACTCTTTTATTAGTAAGAAAACTGCCATTTGCCTCTTTAGGCCCCGCAACCACCATTTTACAAAAACCAAATTTTAAATCTAAAACTTCATAGCAATCTTTTTTTTGTTCTAAGAGAATGTCTTTTCCACAAATCCCTAAATCAGCTGCCCCGTGCTCTACATATGTGGGCACATCTATTGGCTTTACCAACATAAACTTCATTAAATTTTTATAGTCATTAACCACAAGCTTTCGAGAAATATCTTTTAAAATATTCTCAGCAATTCCTGCCTTTTCAAACAAAGTTATAGCACTATCTGCCATTCTGCCTTTTGGCAGTGCAATAGAAATATTTTCCATGTTATTCCCCCATATCTATAATTTCGTCAAAGCTATTTTCATCAACATGTTTCGCTTTTTCATAGCTATACATCTCTACAATTTTTCCCTCACCTCTTAACAAAGTGGCTTTCTTGTAAGCATTACTTCTTAAGTTTTCCTTGTATTTTATTAAAACTCTCCAGGATTTATCAATAATATCTTTTTTCTGTTTTTGAAGTGCTAACATTGACCTTTCCACACTTATAGCAAAACCTGTCGCTGGAATGTGCTCTCCAAAAATCCCTAAAAGACCATCATACCTTCCTCCGGTACATATAGCATAACCAATTCCTTTAACAAAACACCTGAATATGATACCAGTATAATAATTAAGATTTTGCACCATTCCTAAGTCAAAACTTATATACTCTTCCATACCAAAATCTTTTAATATTCTATATACTCTTTCAAGGTAATCTATCGTTTCACCCAGTTTAGGAGTATCGTAAAGCTCTTTTGCTCTTTTAAGCACTTCTTCGCCACCAAATAAAAGAGGAAGTTCACTTAAAAACTTTGCTTTTTTGCCCCTAATTCCTTTATCATTTATGAATTCTTCTATCGCAGATTGATTTTTCTGTTGCAAAAACTCTCTTAAAAGGTTTATTTCTTCATTTTGTAACTCTAAATCTTCTACTGCTCTTTTAAAAAATTCTACCTGTCCCACGTCCACTTTAAAGTCCTCTATTCCAATACTCTTTAAAGCCTCTATCGCAACTGTTATTATCTCTGCATCAGATTCTTCATGATTTGTACCTATAAGTTCAATCCCTGCCTGAGTAAACTCTCTCATTTTTCCTACCTGTGGGTCATCATAGCGATAGACATTAGCGACATAGCATAACTTAAGTGGGAAACTACCTTTTAACTTCGTAGAGACAATTCTCGCTATTTGAGTAGTTACATCTGGCCTTAAAGCTAATATATTTCCCTTTTTATCGAAAAACCTGTACAAATTGTTTTCATCAAACAAAACAGAAAAATTATCGCTATATTCAAAAGTAGGAGGCATTATCTCTTGATAGCCAAATTTTATAAAAACCTCTCTAAACTTTTCTTCTATTTTGCGCTTAACTCTATATTCTTCCGGCAAAAAATCTTGTACACCATCAGGCAAATATATCATTAAAACACCCCACAATTTACTCTGTCTTTGTAACGTGATAAAGTAATAAACTGTACTTCTTTTATTGTATCCTAATTTTCAATGTATGTCAAGCATAGACAAATAGGCAGAAACGTACTGAATATTATCCTGCTTGCATTGTAAATCCACGCGCAAAATCAAAAAGTGAAATTTTACATTATTTGAAGAAGACTTAAGGTGTTGTGGTATAATTAAATGTAAAAGGAGTTAAATGGTTAAATGTGAGTAATGTATTTGCTGTTAGATGAAAAAGGTGTGGATGTTTTGGCAATTTACATAAGAGAAATAAAAGCTTTTAATCTAATTTGAAAGAAGGTGTTAAATATGCCGTTGCCAAAAGAAAATAAAATATATACTTATGCAGATTATATAGCGTGGCCAGAAAATGAAAGAATAGAACTGATTGATAGCCAAATTTACTTGATGACTTCCCCTTCAAGAACTCATCAAAGGATCTTGGGACAGCTTTTTTACCAATTTTTTGATTATCTCAAAGATAAATCGTGTGAAGTATATATGGCACCTTTTGATGTAAAGTTTCCTGACGGAAATGAGAAGGACGAGAAAGATATAAAGACTATAGTTCAGCCTGATATAGTTGTTGTGTGTGATGAATCCAAGCTTGATGAGAAGGGATGTACAGGAGCTCCTGATTTGATAATCGAAATTATTTCGCCTTCAACAGCACAGAAAGATAAACTCCACAAGTTTAACTTGTATGAAAAGTATGGTGTGAAAGAATATTGGATAGTAGAACCCGAAAACAAAATCCTAAGTGTGTTTATTTTACAGGATAATGAAAGATATGGACGACCTGACATATATACACAAGATGATAAAGTTAAAGTTTCTATTTTTGAAGATCTTGTGATTGATTTAAAAACAGTACTAATATGAATAGAAACTGATTATAAACTTTTTTATTGGCAAAAAGAGGTGTTTTTTATGAGAGAAGCTACTGAATTATTAAGGTATTCCTTAGAAGATGAGCTAAAGAGGATAACAAATATTATTATTGAAAAGTGCAATTAAAGCTTAGTATAAATCTAAGGCAGAAACTGTAAGTTTCTGCCTTTCTATATTTTACTTAATAAGTTTATTAAGAGTATCTTGCAGATTTTTTATGTCTTTCAAAGTTACATATTGCCCTATGCAATGTCCATTAACAAGCACATATTTATTTTCTGCATTTCTTTTAGCAAAGCTTATTTTTTCTACTTTGTCCTTGCCATACACATCAAAAGCAAAAGATGTTTCTCCTTGTGAAATATTTTTTCCCTTATCTAATCCACTAATTTGAAGTAATACTATTCCGTCTAAGAGATTATCCACATCATCAGCTTTAATAGCTTTCCCATCAATTTGCCAGTTATCTTTTTCACCTTTTTGTATTTGATACTCTTTTCCATCTTGGTAGAAAACTAATTTAGTTATTTCATTCTTTGGAATAGACACTACAAATTTTTCCATATATTTATATAAATAATCATCTGTCAAAAAGAAATTCTCTAATGAAGAAGCATTGACTCTGTAAATTTTGCCTCCATCAGTTTTTACATAATAACCCTCTTGGTAATTTTCTTTTACAGGAGATTTATTTCCTATAAAAAGTGAATAGTTTTTTTCATTTTTCAAAGATACTTTTATCGCATAAGAAGGTTTGTCAAGACCATAAGTGGATAAATCACCTTCTAACGTTCTATCAAAAGTGAGAGATGTCAAGCTGTCTAATAATTCATCAACATAAATGCTGTCTGCTTTGTAGTCAATAGGTTCTTTTATAAACCATGTATCGCCTTCTTTTTTAAAATCAATTAAAGTTTTTCCTTCTTTTTCTATTTTTAAAGAATTTACATCGTTATTTCTGAAGGTAAAAATTTTGTTATCCTCTTTAACAGGTTTATTGGTTTTACTTTCATAAAAATAATAGCCAAAAAGAACAGCGAATACTACCAGCAAAACAATAGTGGTTTTAAAAATCTTCATAATGTTTTCCTCCTATACCACATGTATCCTCCAATTATCCACATCACCAGTGGAATAATTACAACTGTGGTATAAAAGAGTATAGCAGCTTGTTTTCCGGTTAGGAAAATCTGATTAAACTCAAGGGATTTGGGACGTATAGAAATCTGTGTTGTCTTATCCGCTAACCAGTTAGCACTATTCATTAAAAAGTCTCTATTAGCTTCCAATGTAATTATTTTATCAGTAAACATCATGCTACTTCCAATAGCTACAATCTTCATCCCTGTCTTTGAATCGGATATAGCTAAGCCTAAGCTTAAAGGACCTTTGATATCACCTTTTTGAAAATTAGCATCTTTTGAGTTAAAATCGGTTTTACCCCACGCTTTATCACTGGTTGAAAGCAATTGCTCTATAGTTATATTTTCTGCTGGTTTATCAGGATAAGAAATACTTCTTGACATTGGCATTACAACGTACAAGTTTGATAAATCCAATTTATTAGTTATAGTATGAAATTTGTACTGAGGAACTGGAGAAAGTGGATCCATAAAATAATTTCTTCCTGGATCTACTACAACGTCATTATCAAATTTTACACCCCAAGTAGACAAAAGCTCATTTACAGATTTTTGAGTCAAAGGTCCATATTCTGCCCCCATTGCAATGATTGCTTTTCCGCCTTTGTCAAAGTATTCTTTTAAAGCAGCCATTTCCTTGTCCGAAAAGTCTCTTCTTGGGTTAACAATAACTAATAAGTCTGTATTTTTTGGTATTCCTCCTGCCTGTCCTATATTTAAATCTTCTACATTATATCCTTCTCCTCTCAAAGCGTTTTTAAAAGTCACCAGATAGTCAATGCTGTTTAATTCATCATGTCCTTGAAGAATATACGCATTTAACTTTTTAGGCTGTGTAACATCAATTATAGCCTGTGTAAATTGTTCTTCTCCATTAAAAGTAGCAGTATTAGGCTGGCTACCCATGCCAAAAATATCATAAGAATTTACTATCTGTCTTTTTTCATTAGCACCACTTCCTGCAATAAAAAGCACTGTGTCATAATCCGTAATTCCATATCTTTGAGCAATTGCCGGCTCTTTATCTGGGTCTACAAAATGGACAATTATTCTCTTTGAAACATTTCTGTATTGATCTAACAAACTTTTTACCATGTCTCTTGAAGTAGTACCCTCTTTGAAAAATGCATAAACTGTAACATCTGTTTTGAGATTTTTTAATACTTGTTTTGTTTGGTCAGAAAGGGTATATTGCTTATTTTTTGTCAGATCCCACTTTATAGGTTTTTGAGCCACAATAACATTTGCTAATATCAGAATAGCCAACAAAAGTGCAGTCATTACAAAAGCATTAGTCCCATATTTTAGCCTTGTTCTATTCATTCTTTAATCCTCCTAACTCCAACGTCTTTTATCTACAACACGGATTGTTAAGAAAATAAAGAATATAACTACACTTATGAAAAAGACTACATCACTTAAATTCACTAATCCATTTAGAAAATTATTCAACCTATCAAAAAAAGACAGATTCTGAAAAATAGTTTTTGCTTTTCCACTAAACACGTCTCCTAGCCAACTAATCAACCAAAGCACAAGAATTAAAGCAAATCCAATTACTCCAGCTATCATTTGATTTTCTGTAAGTGAAGAAGCAAAAAGCCCTATTGATATAAAAGTTGCTCCTATTAGAAACACTCCAATATAACCTGCTATGATAGAACCCATATCTGGTGAAGAATACAATTTAAGATAAATGGGGTATAAAAAAGTTATTACAAGTGCTACTAAATACACAAACATTGCGGAAAAAAATTTGCCAATAATAATATCAGTAACTGTAACAGGTGACGTAAGTAAAAGTTGATCTGTACCTGTCTTCATGTCCTCTGAGATAAGCCTCATTGTCAAAATAGGACTTATAAACATAAAAACAGTGACCATACTGCTTAATATTGGACTCAATACAGCATAATGGGTAGATAACACAAATGTTGAAAAAAAGTATCCAGATATCAAAAGATAAAACCCTAACAGCACATAGGCAAGGGGCGAAAAGAAATAACCTTTAAGCTCCCTCTTTAATATTTCCCACATTTTCATCGTAGCTTTCCTCCTCTGTTGTAAGTTCTAAAAATACTTCTTCAAGACTGTAACTTAGCATTTTAAGTTCTAATATTGGAAAGGCTTTTTTAGCAAAAGCAAAAAACATATCTTTTCGAATATCTTTATCAGCAGAAGATTCCACTGTCAACTTTATCGTATTATCTGAATCAACTTCTGCTTCTACATTAGTTACTCCTTCAATCTCTTTTACACTGTTTACTACTTCTTCATAAGGCCCTTCCACTTTTATAAAATATCTCCTTGAATTTTGCAATGTAGTTGATAAATTCTCTGTCTTATCTATTGCAACAATTTTCCCTCTATTTATTATAATAACTCTGTCACATACCATACTAACTTCTGGCAATATATGAGTGCTTAAAATTATTGTATGCTTTTTCCCTAACTCTTTTATAATATCTCTTATTTCTTTAATTTGCTTAGGATCAAGACCTACTGTCGGCTCATCTAATACCAAAACATCAGGGTCTCCTATGATTGCTTGTGCAAGTCCAACCCTTTGTTTATAACCTTTGGACAAGTTTTTTATAAGCCTTTTTCTCACATCAGTCAAACCAACTTCATGTATAATTCGTTCAACATCTTCTCTTCTCTTTTTTGGAGGAACACCTTTTATACCTCCCACAAAATGGAGATATGCCTCTACAGTCATATCTAAATACAAAGGAGGTACCTCTGGTAAATAACCAATATGTTTCTTTGCCTCTATGGGCTGTTCAACAATATCATATCCTGCAATTTTTATAGTACCGCTGGTAGGGGGCATATATCCTGTTATCATTTTCATAGTGGTAGTTTTACCGGCACCATTGGGCCCTAAAAAACCAACTATTTCTCCCTTATCGACAGAAAAGCTTATGTTATCTACTGCTTTACGAGTACCATAAACTTTTGTGACGTTTTTTAGCTCTATCATCATGGTTGTCTCAACCCTCCATTTTACATAGTGTGGAAATTGTATCATAAAATTATTAAAAATTTGTGTACAAATTGTTAAGCATTAGTTAAGATTGTAACTTAAAGTAAAATGGTAATAAGAAACGAAGACAATAGTTGTCAGAGCTTTAGTTTGTTGACAAAGTCAAAAATTTTTTAAAGTAGATATTTTGCATCGTCGCTCCAGTGTTCCAAAGCGACAAAACTAAGCTTTACCTTCGGATTCCGGCAGGGTACCGGGCACAATCGACGTCCTGTCTCAGGTGCCCGCCTCCGCCATCCTTGGCTTCGGCCCTGCCTCCACCCTCGGTCTCGCTAAGTTTTGTTACCGCTTTGTAACAAGTCGCTCCTTATGCAAAATATCTACTTCACGAAAATTTGTCTACAAATTGAAACTATGACAAAGTCGTCATAGCTTCTTATTATCCCATTACCACTAAAACCTGATGACTATTTCCCTTCTTTGTTAAATCAATAGTATTATCTGTGACAAGCTTTCCATCTATATATACTTCTTTTACACCTTTGTTAACACCATTGGGATTTCTCACATCTATTAGATATTTCGTATTTTTATAGTTATATTCTATCACATATTTATCCCAATTTTTTGGTATACAAGGGTCTATTATAAGTTTTTCTCCGTATTTTTTCAGACCCAAGAGGTTCTCAATTGCTATTCTGTACATCCAACCTGCTGCGCCAGTATACCACGTCCAACCTCCTCTTCCTACATGAGGTTCTACTGCATACACATCTGCAGCCATGACATAGGGCTCTACTTTGTACTTCATACACTCAATAGGGGTCCTGGTGTGATTTATAGGATTTATCATGTTGTAAAGTTGCCATGCCCTATCTCCTTCTCCTAGCTCTAAAAATGCGAGTATTACCCATGCTGCCGCATGAGTGTATTGACCTCCATTTTCTCTAACTCCTGGAACATATCCTTTTATATAACCTGGATTTAATTCGCCACTATCAAAAGGAGGGGTCAAAAGCTTTATTATCCCTTCTTCTTCGTTGACCAAATAATTTGCAACGGCCTTCATTGCCTCTTTTACTCTTACTTCTTTTCCCGCTTTAGATATAACAGACCAAGATTGTGATATAGAGTCAATTTTGCATTCTGAATTGTCTACAGAGCCTAAAGGTGTCCCATCGTCAAAGTAAGCCCTTCTGTACCAACTTCCGTCCCATGCATTTTCTTCTATAGCTTTTATTAATTTGTCAGCTACTTCCTTATACTTTTTTGAATGTTCTTCATCCTTTTTAGTTTGACATATGTGCGAAAACTTCTGAAGAATAGTGTACAAAAACCATCCTAACCATACACTTTCTCCCTTTCCTTTGTTTCCTACCTTATTCATTCCGTCATTCCAGTCGCCAGACCCCATCAAAGGCAAACTATGTTCTCCAAATTTTAATGAATAGTCTATAGCTTTTATGCAATGTTCATATACTGTGCCTTTTGTTTCAGATATGCGAGGTGTTGAATATCTTTCTTCCTCTTCATCTTTTAAAGGTAGATCTTCTAAATAATTTACTTCTATGTCCAGTATAGACCAATCTCCTGTCTTTTCTATATAGTCAGCTGTAACATATGGAAGCCATAACAAGTCATCAGAAAACTTTGTCCTTATGCCTTTGTTTAGTACAGGATGCCACCAATGTTGCACATCTCCTTCAACAAACTGATGCTGGCAAGCGTTGACTATTTGATTTTTTGTAAATTCTGGCTCTAGATATACCATATTCATAGCATCCTGCAATTGGTCTCTAAAACCATAAGCTCCTCCCGATTGATAAAAAGCTGACCTTGCCCACAATCTACACGCAATTGTTTGATAAGGTAGCCATCCATTTACAAGTAAATCCATTGACCTGTCAGGAGTTTTAATCTGTATCCTTCTTAGAAGCTCTTGCCAAAATTCTTGGACTCTTCGCAATTCATTCTGACAATTTTCAACATTTGTATACTTTGAAATCAACCTTTTTACTTCTTCTTCGTTTTTACCATGTCCTAATAAGATTGTAAATTGCTTTTCTTCTTTAGCTTTTACTTCTACATGAAATTGTATTGCAGCACAGGGGTCTAATGATGTTCCTGTAGAATTTGAGAGAGTCTCATATTCCAATGCTTGGGGTGAAGTTAAACTTGAAGCAACTCCTATAAACTCTGCCCTGTCGCCTGTAAATGAATTTATCTTTTCTGAAGCTGACAAAAATGCTAATCTGTTAGCAAAATCTTCATTGTACACATTTTTAATCATTAATGCTCCTATTTTTTCATCGTACTTTGTAAATAGATACGGAAAAGTAATCTCATCAGTTACTCCTAAAACTGGCCTTATATAATAAGTTACTGTAAGTTTCCTGTTTTCATTTCCCAAATTTTTGATGGTAACTAAATTTATTTTCATCGAATCTTCCTTTGCTACAAATATCTTTAAGTGTTGGCTTAAACCACAGCATATTGTTTCAAATGAAGTATACCCAAAACCATGTTTTATATAATGAACTTTTGCTTTACCAGCAGGTAAAGGAATAATTGACCATTTGTCCCCTGTTTCTTCATCTATCAAATAAATTACCTCACCATGGGGGTCTAAAACAGGGTCATTGTACCATGGAGTCAATTTGTACTCACGGCTATTTTCTGCCCAAGTATACCCTGCTCCTGTTTCTGACACCTGAAAGCCAAAAGAAGGGTTGGAAATCACATTTATCCAAGGAGCAGGAGTACTTTTGCCTTCCCACTTTATAATATACTCTTTGCCATCATAGCTAAATCCTCCAAAACCATTGTAATAATCTAATGGTAATTCCTCTAATTTGATTTCTTCAAAATTTTGTACTTTTTTGACCCGATTTTTAAGTTTTGGAGCGTTTTTTGTCTCTTTAATCATTATCTGGTCGTAAATAGATTCATTTCCTCCTTCAAACTTAAGGGCAACAACAGTATTTAAAAGATATACATCTTCCTCTTTTAAATTATTTTGCTGTAACAAATATACGCCTCCATATTTGCCAAAAATGTCATAAGAAAAGGTAGAATTAATTAATTCTTTTATCTTATCATGTAAGGGTTGTAGATAACCGCTTTTATCTTTATTTAATATCACAAGGTCAATATTTATCCCTTTCATTTTCCAATATTCATAAGCTTTTAAAAACCACTTTATCATTTCTATTTCTTCCATCTTTTCTATCTCTACTAACACAATTGGTAAATCTCCTGAAATCCCATATGCCCACAGACCAGATTGACCTTTTACATTTTTCAAAATCATCTCTTCTCTAAGCTTACGCTGAGGACTCACAAATAAAATGTGAGCCAACATTCTTTGCAAAAGTCCTAATTCTCTGGGTTTTAAATTAAGATAATCTAATTCTACCCTACTTCTTGTCCACGACATTTCAAAAGCTCTTTCTACTACATTTTCCTCTTTGTATTTTGCAGCAATTTTTACGGCTTCTTCTTTAGTTTCAGTTATTGCAGAAATATATACTACTTTTGCTACTTCCCCTGGCATTACTTTTACTCTTTTCCTTAAACTTACAATAGGATCAAGAACTGCTCCTTCCGTATTGGAAAGTGGCTGATCAGCTTCTAAAGCAATTGGTTTTTTTAAATTTCTCCCTCTTCCTATAAATTTTGCTCTATCAGTTTCAAACTGAGTGCCTCCCACAATTTCTCCACTTAAAACTGCTACCTTGTGCACAGCCCATAGTTTATTTTCCCCTTGTTCTCTAGGCCTTCTGCAGACTAAAATTGCATCTTCTTCCTTTAAAAATTCTGTTTTTACAAAAAGTTTATTAAAAGCAGGATGTGCCACATCTGTTGGCAAATCTATTAAGCTTATTTCTCCAAAACTTGTAATTTCTAATATTCTCGGATGTTTACTATGATTTTTTAAAGTCAATCGCCTTATCTCCACATCGTCTTCTGGTGAAACGACTATCTCTAAGTGAGTATCTATATTCCCAACTCTTTTAAAGTATTCTGCTTTATCAGCAGAAAAAACAACCCTGTAATTCTGACCTTTTTCATAAAAAGGAGCGTAAGTGGCAGACCATACAGTATTAGAGTTTATATTTTGAACAAATATGAAAGTACCAAAATCTTGCGCCAAGTCTTTCCTCCATCTTGTCAAGAAAATACCTCTGTTATTTTTACTGTATCCTGTCCCTTTTTCTGTAAGCATTACAAAGTATCTTCCACTTGACAAAATATGGACTTCTGGCAACCAAGTTTTTGATTCTCCTAAAACCCTTACAAAGTCTCCATCTTCTTTGCGAACTTTTTGAATTTTTCTTGCTTCTTCTCTTTCTTCCCTCGTTATATCCAAATACATTGGCATTTTTTCTTGTAATAATATTTGAGCAGCTTTTATACTTGGGTCTTTATGAAATCTTTTTTGCATTATATTGTTATTTATGAAATTGTCTAAAGCCACAAAAGCCATACCTTGGTGATGAGCCATAAAGCTTTTGACTATCGCACTTTTTTTACCAAAAGGAACTCTTTCTGGTGTATAATCTATCGCTTCATAAAAACCGTATTTTCCTTCAGCTCCTTCTTTTTTTAGGAACCTTATGTTTTGTAGCACCCCTTCTACATCTACTCCAATAGCCAGCAAAGACCCATAAGGAGCTACTACTTTGTCGTGGGATAATCCCCTTTTAAGACCTAGACTTGGGACTCCAAAAGCTTTGTACTGATAATTCAAATTTATGTCAAAAGCGTAAAATCCGGACTCCGATATACCCCATGGAATTCCTAATTCTTTAGCATAATTTTTTTGTACTCTTACAGCAAAGGCATATGTTTCATCCAATAAAGTATTTTGGTAATTTTTCATTATTAAAAGTGGCATAAAGTACTCAAACATCGTTCCAGACCAAGATACCAAGCCTTTATAATGATTTTCAATGGCAAGCATCCGGCCCAATTTAAACCAATGTTTTTTATCAATTTCTCTTTTTGCAATAGCAATAAAACTTGCTTGCCTTGCTTCCGAAGCCAACAAATCATAATAAGACTTTGTAAGTTTTTCCTCTTCAACATTGTACCCTATTGAGAATAACTGTCTTTTTTCATCATACAAATGTCTGAATTCTGTTTTTTCTACCAAATTTTCAATTGTACTCTTTATATTTTCAATCTCTGCCTCCAAGTTTTTAATTTTCTCCAGAGCCTGGGCAACTTTATCTTTTTGACTTTTTAACAAAGCTTTCTCCTTTTCTGCAGCCTTTTTAAAAGCTTCTTCTATTTCTAATAAATAGTTTTTATAGACTTTTTCCAATTCTTTTGGAGATGAATGTTCTTCAAAAACCTCCTTATATCTTTTAAAAATCTCTTGCTCTTTTTGTTTTTCATCAAATTCTGTCCATACTAAGAATTCTTTCGTCTCCCTTTTTAAAGCCCCAATTATGTTCTTTAATCTTTCAATATTTTCTAACTCATCTTGTGTACTTGAAAGTTTCTCACTAATTTTATCCAAGAGTAGTTCACAATCAGAAGGCACTAAAGTTGTTTTATTTAAAATGTTTCTAAAAATATCTTCCGTAATTCCTTCTACATTCAACATTTTGATAGTATCTTTTAAGCCTTTTGCCAATTCAATATCTATAAGAGGTTTATTTAAAAATTCACCTATTGCTTCCTTTACCGTAATCAAATAACCTACTAAATTTCCGCTATCGACAGTAGACACATAATAGGGCCTTAAAGGCTCTAAAGTCCTTGTATTGTACCAATTGTACAAATGTCCATTCCATTTTTCCATTTTTTCAATTGTAGTAAGGGTTTTTTTGATTCTTTCTACCATCTCAGTTGTGGTTATATAACCTAAATCTCTTGCTCCAATTACTGAAACCAGGTAAAGTCCTATGTTTGTAGGTGATGTTCTCTCCGCAATCCCATTAGGCGGATCTTCTTGAAAATTATCCGGTGGCAGATAGTTCTGGCTTTCTGTCACAAAGTCTTCAAAAAATCTCCAGGTTTTTCTCGCAATTAGTCGCAATTCCTCTATTTCATCTTGTGACACAGTTTTTTCTTTTGAAATTATTGGCTGGCTTATATAAAAAGCAATGTAGGGAGAAATTGCCCAAAAGGAAAAAAGCACTATTGCCCCAATTAAATCTTGGGGTTTAAAATATATAACTAATGCAACTAATGCTAAGCCCTCTACTAAAACTATCCACATTCTTTTAAAAAAACTTGCAAAGTCATTTTTTAGTCGCTTCTCCATGTCAGCAGCCGTAACCCATTCCAATAAATTCTTTCGAGTTATATACAGTCTCGTCAGTGTTCTAACTATTGCATCTACCATCATATAAGCTTGATAGAGTAAAAATATAAAATTAAGTAATGATTGATAAAAAGCAGCTTCTATTCCTGTTATCACGGCTTTATGTCTTTTTCCCCAATAGTGTCTAAACTGGCCTTTAAAAATAGTGTCAACTAAAGCAGGTAGAATGGGGAAGAATACAGTTAAAATCGCAACCCCTAACCATAAAAAACTGCTTCCAGGTAAAATGCTAAATCCCAAAAATATCATCAACATTAATGCAAATGAAACAACACTTCTTCTCATGTTATCCATAATTTTCCATTTAGTAATTAAAGAAAGTGGGTTTTTTATAATTTCTCCTCTTCTATTTTTTATTTTGGATTTCAAGTAAGGCAATAACTGCCAATCCCCTCTTACCCATCTGTGTAGTCTCATGATATAAGAATTGTATTTAGCAGGATAGCCATCAATTAATTCTATATCGCTAACAAGGCCCGTTCGCACAAAGGACCCTTCTAAAAGGTCATGACTTAAAATAGAATTATCCGGTATAGTATCTCTTAAAAGTTCTCTAAATACATCTACATCGTATATTCCTTTACCTGTATATATGCCTTCTCCGAACAAATCCTGATAAACATCTGATACTGCTGTAGTATATGGATCTATACCTCCTTCTCCTCCAAAAATGCGAGAAAATAAAGTTGCATTTACACTTTCTATATCAATGCCTATTCTAGGTTGCAATAGTCCATATCCCTCTACTACTACACCATAATCTCTGTCAATCACTGCTTTGTTTAAGGGATGCAACATAGTACCTACAAGTTTTTTAGCAGTATCAATAGGCAAATTCGTATCTGCATCCAAAGTTATTACGTATTTTATATTTAGTTTGGAAACATCTCCACTAACTACATAGAAACTCGTATCCTCCTTCCCTCTTAAAAGTTCATTAAATTCAATAAGAGCACCTCTTTTTCTTTCCCAGCCCATCCAGCTTTTTTGCATTTCGTTGTATTTTCTTTTTCTATGAAAATAGTAAAATATCTTTTCGCCGTTTTTAGAATATTTGTCATTTAACTCTTCAATTTGTTCTAAAGCACACTTTACAATCTTTTCATCCTCCGGCATAACTTCAAAAGGAGCATCTTTAAAATCCCCTAATAAGCCAAAATACAAATTTTTTTCTCTATTGGCGTGATAATACACCTCAAGATTTTCAATCAGCTCTTTTGTCCTTTTTTCATCTGGCAAAAGAGAAGAAATCACTACCATTGTTTTGGCATCTTCAGGAATACCTTCTTTTAATTCAATCTTTGGCAATACCACTGGCTTAAAAATATGCAGTAAAATCCAATTTACTAATTGAACTGACATTTCACTAAAAGGTATTAGAAGAATTACACCAGAGATAAGTAATAATCCCCATTTATTGGAAAAATTTGCTATATATTTTAAAGCAAAAAACTCCCCCACCAATAGGAAGGTTGAAATTAAACCTATATACAAAGTCTCTGGAGATTTTTTAGCAATTTTTGCCCAGCTTATTGTCCTTTTTGATTTGTTACTCAGCTTGTTTTCAAGAATACTTCTTCCTTTGCCTACAAGGTAAAATCCTACATGGTTTATATACCCTAGTTTTCCATCTTGTTCTGTCACTTCTTTTGCACATTCAATTGCCTTTTTAGCAACATAAGTTTCTGAAGTATTATAATATTTAGCTATTTTTTCTATTTCATGTCTGTAATAATCTCTTGATTCAAAATCCATCTTAGGATATGTACCATCCGGGTCTTGCCTCAAAACTTGCTCTACGGAACTCAAACTTTCAAAAATTTGTGCCCAATCGAGAGAGGAAACAGTTTTTAAACTGGTAATAGCATTGCCTATAGAAATTTGCCTTTTTGCCTGTATTTGATGAGCCTTTTCAGCTACATCGTTAATGCTAGTGTCATATTCCATCAAAATCTTTTCTATAGATTGTATAATGTGAGCAGAATTACTCCCTTCTTTTCTAAGTCTACTTACTAAATGCTCAATAAATTGAAGAGGAAATCTATCCGCAACATTGATGTTTTCCCTTATAAGCTTTTTTACTTCTTCATACTTCATTTCTTTTTCCAAAAGCAATGTGAGTATCTTTTCTGCTTTTTCTCTTTGGTGACGAGTTTCTACAATTTTCTCGCAAATCTTTTTTATTTTCTCCACCAAAGCAATACGTATCATAAGGCTTAATGCCCACAGCTCAGAGCTGGAAAGCAAAGCCTTTGTCTGATAAGCCTTTATAAAATTAATTATGGCTTTTTCATCAATTTTCCCATCAGTGTGAAGAACTAGCTCAAAGGCTATAGCATATATTCTTGGGTAACCCTTGAATAAGCCATTTTTAATCCCTGGAAGTCCTGAATAATAACTTTTTGACAAACTTCTTCTTATTTCCTTAACTTGCTCTTCAATTATATAAAAGTTATCTAACAACCACTCCTCTTCTTGAGAAATATAGACATCCTCTTCTTTTAAAATGCTGTTCAAATTTCTGTAAACATTCTTTATGTAATTGTAGTTTTTATTCATCCGCGGAATTAGCAAATAGGATAATTTAGTTCTCTTCATTATGTTGTGATTCTGCGCTATTTCTGCTGCATGCTTTTCCATTTCTTCCGAATTTAAAATGATATCGTCAAAATCTCCTATAGAATCTTCCTTACCCCATGTAGGCTTTTTTGAAAAATGTACAACAAACGCAGCTATTAAAATCAAGATAGCTCCTATCAACACATACTCCATAGTATGTCAACTCCCTCACTGCAATTTAGTGCTAAAAATATTATTCCCTCAAGTTTGAAATTTTAAAGCATAAAAAAATAAAAGCCCGTAATATTTAGGCTTTTATTACCACCATAATAGTATTAGAGGTAATGCTTGAAATTTCTTGTTGCGAATATAATAAACACCTAATCAATTCATTCACCCCATGCCTCTATATCTCTAAGCCACTTAGGATAATAATTTTTAACTACCCCTTTTGCAATTCTGCCCCATCCCGCAGGAAACCCTTCTATAGTAAAAAAAATCCAGCCGTCTTCTAAGTCCAATTCAAAAGTTTCACCTTTTAAATATTTTTCCTTTTGTTCTCTTTCAAGTTCCAAAAGTCTTTTAGCTTGGAAAGTTTTAATCCCCATTGCCAACCAATGAGAAGGCTCAAACCTGTTTTTCTTAAGCACTCCTAACTGCCAACCGTATCTGTATACCTTTATATTATTCAAATCCGGTAAACCCTCTGGTACATGATAAACAGAATCATTATGCACTTCAATATTTAGATTATCTAAGTCTAAATTAAGATATTTATCAGCAAAATCGTAAAATAGTTGTAATTCTTTTTGCTTTCTTCTGCCTTTTGTTTTTTTAAATCTAGAGTCTGGCTCTTCTTCCTCTTTTTTTCTCAGTTTCGCAATAAAGTGACCTTCTCCTCTCACCTTATGTGGCCATAATCTCATGCATTTTTTTAAATCTTCAGGGCCTTCAACCCATTCGGGATGCCCTATGTCAAAGAATTTGCTAATCTCACTTTCTTCAATTTCAAATTCAGGATGTTCTTCTAAAAATTTTTTTATAACTCCTTCATCCTCTTCAGGAGCAAAAGTACAGGTAGAATAAACCAAAATGCCTCCCTTTTTTAATAAAGGAGCTACACTTCGCAAAATATTTCTCTGTGTAATAGAACAACTTATGACATTATTTAAAGACCAAATCTTCCTTGCTGTAGGGTCTTTTCTAAACATTCCCTCTCCCGAACAAGGAGCATCTACCAAAATTTTATCAAAATATCCTTCAAATGCGGTAGCCAACTTTTCAGGAGTTTCATTTGTTATGACAATATTTCTTATTCCCATTCTCTCTACATTTTCCACCAGTGCTTTTATTCTCTTTTTATCTATTTCATTAGCAACAATTATTCCTTCATCGCCAATTTTCGTAGCTATGTGGGTGGTTTTACCTCCTGGCGCTGCACTTACATCGAGAATCTTTTCCCCCGGTTTAGGGTCTAACACCTCCACAACTGCCATCGCTGTCGGTTCTTGAATATAGTAAAGTCCTAAAATATGGTACAAATGGTTGCCCGCCTTTTCTTCTTTATCATAATAAAACCCAGTTGGGCACCAAGGAATTGGGGTTATCTCAAAAGGAACAATTTTTTTAAACTCTTCTACACCGATTTTTAATGTATTCACTCTTAAGCCTTTTTGAGGCTTTTTGTCATATTCCTTTAAAAAATCTTCATACTCTTCTTTAAGTAATTGCTCCATTCTCTTCAAAAACTCTTTTTTTACTGTAATTTTCATCTTATTACTACCCCTATCTTATTGATTGAATAATATATTGACAACTAATCTTTTAGATTACTAATAACTTTCCCATTATTTTCAGCTGATAATAATATTTTATCCAAAATAACCTGGTCTTTGTAGGCTTCCTCAAAAGTGGGTGTCTCACTAAATACAATTTTATCCTTTACTATATTTGTAAAAAAATTTATAAGGCTTGCCATGTGTAAATCTACCATCCATCCAAGAGAATACTTTTCTGTAGGATATATTGACTCCACATACTCGCTAAATTTGCTTTTTTTATCGTAATCGCCAATTATTTGGACATTCTCTTGCTTTTTATATAATACAGCATAACGAGGATGTTTTGTAGATATTTTTATTGAGCCCTTTGTACCGTATATTTCAAATCGAGTCTCCTCCTCAAGGTCAGGAGATATCCTTGAGGCTTCGATGCTTCCCCATCCTCCATTTTCCATTTCCACTTCTACATTTGTCCAGTCATCTACATCTACTTCCTCATAAATTTCAGAATTTTGGGATACAGGCCTTTTTATAAAATATGTCTTAGAATTTACTCTTAAAGACTTTATTTCTCCCATCATAAATCTCACTGCATCCACAAGGTGTATCCCCATGTCAACTATTGCTCCACCACCAGAAGTAGCTTTTTTCATTTTCCATGACATAGGCCTTTTAGGGTCCATATAGCCCGAATGAAGCATCAACGCCTTAAAATTTAAAATTTCACCTATCTCTCCATTTTTTATCATGTCTTTTGCCTGGTTCACAGCAGGCATAAACCTATACATTAAAGCTGTTTGATGTATTATCCTTTTTTCTTTTGCCTTTTCCATTATTTCATAGGCTTCTTTGCCGTTAACTCCTATTGGCTTCTCAAGATATAATGGAATACCTTTTTCTATCACTTTCATCGCCTGTTCATAATGAAGGTAATTAGGGGTACATATGTCAACAGCATCAAGGTCGCCCTTTTCCAGCATTTCTTCAATACTTTTTACACCTTTTTCAAAAAAGTGTGGTATATCTTCTATGTTATTTTTGTACACAGGTCCAAGTCTCACTTCAAAAGGAAGATTTTTAAATATTAAAGGCATTGAAAAACAAGCTATAGAATGGATTGTCCCAATAAAGCCAAGCCCTACAAAACCAAGCTTTATTTCTTTTTTTGACATCAAAATCACCTCTTTTTAAAATTCCGATATATTAATTATAACATTAATAAAGCATAAAAAAGAACAACCCCCTTTTAAAAGGGACTGTTCTTTTACAATTATACACAAACCATTTCTTTATTGTATGTTTCTTCTATAAAATCCGAAATAATAGGTCCAATCTTATCTATATCCACCAAAAAAGAGTCATGACCTTGCATTGAAGATATTTCTTCAAATTTGCCACGTCCTCCTGAAGCATTAAGTTTTTTAATGAAATCCCTCATGTACTTAGAAGGAAAAATCATATCTGTATCTATCCCTATCATGAGTATTTCCGCTTTAATCCTTTTAAGTGCCATCTTCAAAGAACCATAAGGCTTCGTAATGTCATGTTCATTCATAGCCCATAAAATATATAAATATGAATTTGCATCAAACCTGTTTATAAAAGACAAACCATGATAGTTGAGGTAATTTTCCACTTCAAAATTGTTTTCATCTCTTAACCTATCAAATCTATAGTCAAATAAATCACCACTTTTGTAGGTTATCATTCCTAGCATTCTGGCAGTGCTCAATCCTTTATCAGGTTTATGGGGCTTATCGTAGTAATCACCACCGTAAAAATGTGGGTCATTTAGTATGCATTGTATTCCTACATGATTATACGCAATATTAAGAGGAGTAAGCTTATAATCAGCAGCTATGACAATAGATTTATCCACTAAATCCGGGTATGTCACTGCCCACTCTAAAGCCTGCATTCCTCCCATAGACCCTCCAATACCGACTTTTATTCGGTCTATGCCAAGATAATCTAGAAGAAGTTTCTGCACTCTCACCATGTCTCTTATATTAATTTTTGGAAACCTTAAACCGTAAGGTTTCCCTGTTTTAGGGTCTATAGAAGAAGGTCCTGTCGTTCCATAACAACTGCCAAGAAAGTTAGAGCATATGACAAAATACTTATCTGTATCAATATACTTGCCCGGACCAATTAAAGGGTCCCACCAGCCAATATTTTTTTTCCCAGGATGTACACCTGCTGCATGGGCACTGCCACTTAAAGCGTGTTCCACAAGTATCACATTATTTTTTTCTTTATTTAATTTCCCATAAGTTTCATAAACAATAGTAAGTTCATCAAAGCTATATCCACTTTCTGTAGTGAATATATTTTTCCCTTTTAGTGTAACCTTTTTTTCCTCAACTATCATTTACATCAACCTTTCCTTATCTATTTTTGCGATGCATAAAGGGCATTATCAAGGTCTTCTAATATATCTTCTATATCCTCAAGCCCTACAGAAAGTCTTATCATATCCTCCGTAACACCAGAAGCTAACTGTTCTTCTTTTGATAACTGCTGATGGGTCGTGCTGGCTGGATGTATAACCAAAGACTTTGCATCCCCTATATTAGCAAGATGAGTAAATAATTTTAAACTCTCTATAAATTTAATGCCTGCTTTTAATCCACCTTTTATGCCAAAAGTCAAAACTCCTCCTTGCCCTCTTGTCAAATACTTTTGTGCCAAAGCATAATAGGGACTTGATTTAAGTCCTGGATAATTTACCCACGAAACGTAGGGATGAGAAGCTAAAAACTCTGCAACTTTTAAAGCATTTTGACTGTGCCTTTCCATCCTAAGAGATAAAGTCTCTAATCCTTGTGCGAATAAAAATGCATTAAATGGACTCAAAGCAGTACCCAAATCCCTTAAAAGCTGCACCCTCGCTTTTACAATATAAGCTGCTTCACCTACATCTTTTACATACCTTATACCATGATAACTTGGATCTGGTTCTGTAAGTTCTGGAAACTTTCCATTGTCCCAATTAAATTTTCCAGAATCTACTATAACTCCACCTATAGAAGTCCCATGACCACCTATAAATTTAGTCGCCGAATGTACCACTATATCAGCCCCAAACTCGATAGGCCGTGCAAGGTAAGGAGTTGCAAAAGTATTATCTACAATGAGAGGAATTCCTGCAGTGTGGGCAATTTCTGCTATTTTTTCAATGTCAGCCACGTCAATTTTTGGATTGCCAATAGTCTCAACGTACAAAGCTTTTGTCTTATCTATTATTTGACTTTTAAAGTTTTCAGGATTGCTGGGGTCCACAAACTTAAAATTTATACCAAACTTTTTCAAAGTAGTCGCAAAAAGGTTATAAGTCCCTCCATAAAGATTGGTAGAAGATACAATCTCGTCTCCTACTCCTGCGATATTAGTAACTGCCAGCGTTATAGCTGCTTGACCTGAAGATACAGCAAGGGCACCTACCCCACCTTCTAATGCAGCTATTCTCTTTTCAAAAACGTCAACTGTGGGGTTCATCATTCGAGTATATATATACCCTTCTTCTTTTAAGGCAAAGAGGTCTGCAGCGTGCTTAGTACTTTTAAAAGCAAAGGAAGAAGTTTGATATATAGGAAGAGCTACAGCTCCCGTAGTTGGGTCAGACTCCCATCCTTCATGAATTGCCAAAGTTGAAAAACCATATTTTTTAGACATACTTATAACTCCTTTCACAAAATTTTTTAAATCACTTCTACAAAATCCTCAAATTTACTTACTTCTTCTGTTATATCCTCTTGCAAAACTTTAAAAATAGTTTTTATCTCGGTTATTTTTTCTAATTTTTCTGTAAATGTCTCAACACTTTTCTTCATTTTAACAATAGCTGTAAATGTGCCGTTTTCATAGGAAGATTCCACAATTGATACTTTTTGTTCTTTTAAAAACTTTAAAACTTTTTTCAAACTTAAAATATTTTCTTTATGAGTTTCAAGCCTTATATAAAAAGTATCTGTAAAACTTCCCTGACGAATTGGAAGAAAGTCTATCCTCTTATTATCTTTGATATCATAGTTTAACAATATATCAATTAAATCTGCCACTACAGCATCCCCTGTAGGAAGTTCTCCAGCACCTTTTCCTACAAAAACATATTCACCAAAACTATCCCCTCTAAGTATGATAGCATTATTTACGTCGTTTATCCTTGACAAAATATTATTTTCTTCGACTAAAACTGGTTCCACTCCTGCAAAGATGCCATCTTTGACTTTTTTGCCCCAGGCAAATAATTTTATTTTATATCCCCACTTATTGATGTAATTTAAATCTTGAGTCGTGATTTCGTCTATTCCTTTTCTGGTTATAGAATTTACTGGCACGTTTATATTGAACACTTTCCTCATTAATATAGCAAGTTTATAAAGGGCATCAAAGCCTTTTACGTCATAATCGGGATTTGCTTCTGCATATCCTAATTGCTGGGCTTCTTTAAGTGCTTCTTTATAACTTCTGCCTTCAGTAGTCATTTTAGTGAGAATATAATTAGTAGTGCCATTTATTATACCGCCTACAAAATCTATTTCATCTGTAATTTTTAATCTATCAATTTGATGCAGTATAGGTATAGCCCCACCTACACTTGCCTCACATTTTAGAAATACTCTATTCTTTTCTGCTATTTCATTTAATTCTTCTCCATGCTTAGCTATCAATTCTTTATTTGCAGTGATTACATGCTTCCCTGAAGCCAAAGCCTCCTTCACATATTCGTAAGCTGGAGAAATGCCTCCTATTGCTTCAATGATTATTTTTATCTCTTTATCTTTCAAAATTTCTTCAGCATTTTGGGTAAGTAGTCCCTCTACTTTCACTTTCCTTGGCTTATTGAGATTTTTCACCAGTATCTTCTTTATCTCAGGATAAACCCCTGTGCTCTCCCTTATATGACCTCCTCTTGAAGTTATCAATTTATATACTCCTGTTCCTACTGTACCAAGTCCTAATAATCCGATTTTTATTTTCATGTCACACCTCCAAATAAATTTTTAGGCCCTCTTCTCAATGAGAAGAGGGCCTAATAATCCGCCACTCCTCTCATCTCTCAGGTTAGACACCCTAACCTGCAGGATTTGGCACCAGACGCATATAAATGCCGGTTGCCGGGTTTCATCGGGCCAGTCCCTCCACCACTCTTGATAAGAGGTTTGTGTGTAATATTTATATTCAATTTTACATGTTGTAATCTATGTTATCACTTTGAAACTGTAAAGTCAAGAACTTTTTTTGTACTCTTTCTTAAATTTTTTCTAAATTTTAATATACGCCGATTTTTTTTAGTGGTATAATAATATTCTAGAATATTTATACCCTATCGATTATAAAAATTTAATATTTGCCACATGGGGTGCCGGCATAAGCGGCTGAGAAAAAGGTGTTGCCTTTTAACCCATTGAACCTGTTAGGTTAGTACCTGCGTAGGGATGTGGTCATCCACCATGGCTATAATCCCCATGGTTTATTTATTTTTTAAGGAGGTTTTTATTATGACACAATTGGAATACGCCCTTTCAGGCATTGTCACAAAAGAGATGAAAACAGTCGCAGAGTATGAAGGAGTAGACGAAGAATTTATTTTAGAAGGAGTTAAAAAAGGAGAAATAGTAATACCATCAAACATTAACCACAAAAACCTCATTCCCAAAGGGATAGGAAGGGGTTTATCGACAAAAATAAATGCCAATATAGGAACCTCTGATGCATACACTGAAATTGACAAAGAAATTGAAAAATTAAATGTTGCTGTAAAAGCTGGAGCAGATGCGGTAATGGATTTAAGCACAGGAGGTGACATTAACCAATCTCGTAGAAAAATACTTGAAAATTCCCCTGTCCCTGTAGGAACTGTCCCCATGTATCAAGCAGCTGTAGAATCTATATCCAAATACGGTAGCATTGTAGCTATGCCTGAAGAATTCATTTTTGAAGTTATAGAAGAACAAGCAAAAGACGGGGTTGATTTTATTACAGTCCACTGTGGTCTAACATTTGAATCATTGAAAAAGCTTAAAGACAACGGCCGAGTGATGGATATAGTAAGCCGCGGTGGCTCCTTTACAATTGCTTGGATGCTCCATAACAACAAAGAAAATCCTTTGTATAAACATTTTGATAGACTCCTTGATATTGCTAAAAAATATGACATAACTCTAAGCTTAGGAGATGGACTGCGTCCAGGTTGTCTTGAAGATGCTACAGACGCAGCACAAATTCAAGAACTTATAATCCTTGGCGAATTGGTAAAGAAATCTCGAGAGGCAGGAGTTCAAGTTATGGTAGAAGGACCTGGGCATGTGCCAATTGACCAAATTGAAGCAAATGTAAAACTTCAAAAACAACTTTGTCACAACGCTCCTTTTTATGTGCTTGGTCCTATTGTGACTGATATAGCTCCTGGTTATGACCACATAACTTCTGCAATCGGAGGAGCAATTGCAGCAGCTTCTGGTGCTGATTTCCTTTGCTATGTTACACCCGCTGAACATCTCGGACTTCCAGACAAAGAAGATGTCAAAGAAGGCGTTATTGCAGCAAAAATAGCTGCCCATGCCGCAGATATCGCAAAAGGCGTAAAAGGTGCTAAAGAAAAAGATTTAACTATGGCTAAAGCCAGAAAAGCCTTAAACTGGAATGAGCAAATAAAGCTTTCTATAGACCCTGATAAAGCTTTTAAATATCGCGTCAATAAAAACATATCTACAGCCAAAACTTGCAGTATGTGCGGAAAATTCTGCGCTATGAAAATTGTCAGTGAGTACCTTGGAACTTCAGCTACGACCTGTTAATATCCTTTTGCCTTCCCCTTGATTTTCTTTACTAATTTCTGCTATAATAAAGGAAAATATCAAGGGGGTATTTTTTATGGAAAAGTGGCAATGCACAGTATGTGGGTACATCTATGATCCAGAAGAAGGAGACCCATCACAAGGAATTGAACCAGGAACTCCTTTTGAAGAATTGCCTGACGATTGGGTTTGTCCTGACTGCGGGGTAGGAAAAGATATGTTTGAAAAAATATGAGAGAGCGATTGCTCTCTTTTTTTATTGATTTTTAATAAGATTCATATTATTATAGTTGTATGAAATCACTATACTCAAACAAAGATATAATTAAACTGTGGAGGGCGTGTAAATTTAATGAGTGAAGGTTTTAGGAGGTTAACTCCTGAAGAAGCTTTAGAAATTATAAAAAAACAACAGCGAGGAAAATTAAAAATATTCTTAGGATATGCTCCTGGTGTTGGAAAAACTTATGCAATGCTCAATGAAGGCAACAGGCGTCTTAAAAGAGGTCAAGATGTAGTAATAGGTTATGTGGAAACTCATGGAAGAAAAGAGACAGAAGCCCAAATAGGAAATTTAGAAATAATCCCTCGAAAAAAAATTGAATACCACGGCATGATATTAGAAGAAATGGATACCGACGCCATAATTGCTCGTAAACCAGAAGTAGTTTTGATAGATGAATTAGCGCATACAAATGCACCTGGCTCTAAACACAAAAAAAGATATGAAGATGTAGAAGAAATTTTAAGTCATGGAATAAATGTAATTACAACACTTAACATCCAACATTTAGAAAGTTTAAATGACGTTATTCAACAAATCACAGGTGTTGCTGTAAGAGAAACAATCCCTGACAGCATAGTCGATAACGCAGATGAAATTGTTGCTGTAGATTTGACTCCTGATGCTTTGCTTAATCGATTAAAAAGAGGAGATATTTATCCAGTAAGCAAGGTCAATGAGTGTCTATCTAACTTTTTTAGAAAAGGAAATTTAAATGCTTTAAGAGAGTTAATGCTAAGACTTACCGCCGAAGAAGTAGATATAGAATTAGAAGAATATATGAAAGAGCATGGAATAACTGATACATGGGAAACAAATGAAAAAATAATGGTGTGCATAACACCAAACCCACTATCTAAAAAGCTTATAAGAAGGGGTGCAAGGAGAGCAAGAAGATTCAAATGTGATTGGGTAGTAGTATATGTAAACTGTACACATTTTCTTGCACCTAAACTTACTGAAAAAGATAAAGAAGTTTTAGAAAGCCATTTTATGTTAGCAAAACAATTAGGGGCAGAAGTCTACACATTGACAGGAAAAAGCGTGTCTGATGAACTTTTAAAATTTGCAAAGCAAATGCACATTACACAAATAATAATAGGGCATTCTCAAAGGTCAAGACTACAAACCTTTTTTAGAGGTTCTACTGTTATAAAGTTAATTAAAAAAGCAAAAAATATAGAAATTCACGTAATACCTTATAAATAACTTCTTCATTACTAAAAGGAGCAGTGAAAAATGGAAAACAAATTTAGAATCTCACTCATAACTTTTTTGTTAATTTTAGCCATAACTATGACAATGGTATTAGTGTTTAACCAACCTCCCTATATACCGCTTTTTATAAGCTATATAATAACCTTTGCTATTGTTTTGATAAACGGTTTTTCGCCTCAAGAACTTATCAATATGTCAATTAAAGGAATTAAAAAAGGTATAAATGTGATGATTATACTCCTTTTGATAGGAGCCCTCGTTGCCTTGTGGAAACAAAATGGAACCCTTCCTGCTCTTATTTACTACGCCTCCCACTTTTTAAAACCACAAGCTTTTTTGTTGGTGTCTTTTATCACAACCTCTATTATCTCAATGATTTTAGGTACAGCCGTAGGAACCGCTAGTACTATTGGAATAGTAATAATGGGACTAGCCCATGGCTTTGGCTATTCTCTTCCAATAGTTGCTGGTGCAGTAATATCCGGTTCTTTTATAGGAGATAGGACTTCTCCCCTTGCAGGAAATGTTATTCTTCTGTCAGATATGGCAGAAATTGGACAATACAATGTACTTAAATCTCTTTTTAAAACTGCGATTCCTACTTTTGTATTAACTGGTTTATTATACTATCTTTTAAGTCTTCACATTAATATTTCTTCGCCTTACACTTTTGACAATCTTGCAGCTATAATTTTGAAAAATTATAAAATAAACTTTTTCTTGTTTTTAGCTCCTATAATGATTATAACTTTGGCTTTTTTCAGGATTTCTACAAAGATAAATCTTTCAATTGCTGTCCTTCTCTCCTACTTTGTCTCTTTACTAAATGGTTATAACCCTACAGATTCTTTAAAAGTCATTATGTTGGGAAATATCTCTAATATTCCAGAATTTAAATCTATCTTTTCAGGAGGAGGTATGATTTCCATCTTCCCAATGATAGGAGTAGTAACCTTTGCTACCGCTCTTTCTGGAATATTAGAAGGAACAGGAATTATAAAAGCAGTTTTTAGAAAAGCCCAAAAAATTAAAAACCCTAAAATTGCCTATTTGGTCACAATGTTATTAAGCACTTTAATGGCAGTAATAACTTGTAATCAAGCTCTTTCTGTAATTTTACCTTCCCGCATAATGCTGGAGGTCTTTAAAAGTCTTAACGTAAAAAATGATATGATGGTAAGAGCAATAGCAGATTCAGGCATGATACTTGCCGGAATAATACCTTGGAACTTAGCAGCAATGCTTCCTTCTGCAGTTTTAGGAGTAAAAGTAATTGATTACCTTCCCTATGCTTATTTAAATCTATTATTCCCTATATTATCAATACTTACCGTGTTTATAGAAAGTAATAAGCAATATAGCAATGCTACAACAGAAGAATTTTGAAGAGTGTTAAAGCTAAGACTTTTTCATTCCGATTCTATTTGTAAAAAAAAGAATAAAATCCTGCTTTTTATGTTAAAAGAAGCAATATGACAAAACTTTATCAATTCTTATTGCAAAAAGTAAAAAAATATATCAATATTATAATAGATAGCGCATTCATCTTAAAAACTCGGAGGGAGACATTATGGATGTAATTGAATTAGCTGCTCATTTGATGGCATTATCAGCGAGAACAGCACCTAAAGCAACTGGAAAAGACTTTATAGAAACAAAAGTAATTACAGGTGAAGACCTCATAAGGTTAAAAGAGGATATGATAAAATATGGTGAAGAATCCGGAAAGAAAAATTTTGACAGGGATGCTAAAAACGTCGCTAACTCCAGTGCAGTACTTTTAATTTCATTAAGTAAACCAGAAAAAGTTGGACTAAATTGTGGCGCCTGCGGTTATAATCTTTGCACTAGTCTAAGGGATTTTAGAGAAGGTACAGAATTCGCAGGTCCTATATGTGCATGGAGACTCATCGATTTAGGAATAGCAGTGGGATCTGCAGTTAAAACCGCCAGTCTTTTGAATGTGGATAACCGAGTTATGTATAGAATAGGTGTAAGTGCAAGAAGGCTAAAATTAATTGAAGGAGAAATTGTTATAGGCATTCCTCTTTCTGCGACAGGTAAAAACATATATTTTGACAGATAAAAATGCCAGGACTAACCTGGCGTTTCAGTTTGTCGACAAAGAACCAAAAATTATTTAAAGTATATATTTTACATCGTTGCTCCGAAGTTCCAAAGCGACAAAGCTAAAGCACGACTTTCGGATTACGGCGTGGTACCGGGCACATTCGACGTCCTGTCTCAAGTGCCCGCCTCCGCCCTCCTTGGCTTCGGCCCCTCCTCCATCCTCAGTCTTGCTAAGCTTTGTTAGCACTTTGTCACAAGTCGCAACTTATGTAAAATATCTACTTTGCGAAAGTTTGTCATCAGTCTGAAACGTCAGAACTAACCTGGCGTTTTTTAAAATGACTTAGCCGTTTTTACAATGTCCTCCGCTGTCAAACCATAATGTCTTAAAAGCTCTTTAGGTGAACCGGATTGTCCAAATTCATCTCTTATCCCAATTCTCTTTATTTTCACTGGATATTCCTCTGAAAGAACCTCTGCTACTGCCGAACCAAGCCCGCCTATTATGCTGTGCTCTTCTGCTGTTATAACTTTGCCCGTCTTTTTAGCTACTTCTACTATTAAATCTTTGTCTATCGGCTTTATGGTGTGGATGTTCACCACTGTCGCATCTATTCCCTCTTCCTTTAGTTTATCTGCTGCTTCAATCGCTATGGCTACCATTATCCCTGTCGCTATTATCGCTACGTCTTTTCCTTCTCTTATTACTTCACCTTTCCCTAATTCAAATTTGTAGTTTTGATCGTGTATATCTGGTACTGCCATCCTCCCTAGCCTTATGTATACTGGCCCATAGTGATCTGCCGCCGCAAATATGGCCTGTCTCGTCTCTTCTGCATCCGCCGGGTTTATTACCACCATCCCAGGTATTCCTCTCATAAGGGATATATCCTCTATTGATTGGTGGGTCGCTCCGTCTTCTCCTACTGTTATGCCAGCATGGGTAGCTGCTATTTTTACGTTTAAGTGCGGATAACCTATGGAGTTTCTTACTTGTTCGTATGCTCTTCCTGTTGCAAATATGGCAAAGGTACTGGCAAAAGGAATTTTCCCACAGGTAGCAAGTCCTGCTGCTGTTACCATCATGTCTTGCTCTGATATTCCCATGTTAAAGAATCTATCTGGATATACTTTTTGAAAATCTGCTGTTTTTGTAGATTTTGATAAGTCTGCGTCTAATACTACTATATTTTTGTTTTTTGCGCCTAATTCTACTAAGGCTTTCCCATAGGCTTCTCTTGTCGCTGTAGCCATTTATACTTCACTCCCTTCAAGTTCTTGTATAGCTTTTTGTCTTTGTTCTTCGTTAGGCGCACTGCCATGCCATCCTACTTGATTTTCCATGAAGGATACGCCTTTCCCTTTTATTGTATGAGCTATTATCAATGTAGGTCTTCCTTTTGTAGCTTTTGCTTCTTCTATGGCCCTGTCTATTTGGTCAAAGTCGTGGCCGTCTATTTCTATTACGTGCCATCCAAAAGCTTTAAATTTTTCATTTACTGGTTCTATGTTTTTTACTTCTCTGTTTGGACCATCTATTTGTAAGCCGTTAAAGTCAAGTATTGCTGTTAAGTTGTCCAATTTGTAATGGGCTGCTGTCATAGCTGCTTCCCATATTTGCCCTTCCTGCAATTCTCCATCTCCTAATATTACATAAACTCTATAATCCTTTTTATCTAGCTTCCCTGCTAATGCCATACCATTCGCAGCAGAGAGCCCTTGCCCTAATGACCCTGTGGTCATATCAAGTCCCGGTGTGGATTTCATATCGGGATGCCCTTGAAGTATTGAGCCAAGCTTTCTTAAAGTTTTTAACTCTTCTTTTGGGAAAAACCCTTTTTCAGCTAATACAGCATACAAGGCAGGAGCTGCATGACCTTTTGATAAAACGAGTCTATCCCTATCTTCCCATTTGGGATTGTCAGGCTTTACATTCATTTTGTCAAAATAGAGTAGCGTTAAAATATCTGTACAGGATAATGACCCCCCAGGATGGCCAGATCCTGCTTCTGCTAACATGTTTATGATGTCTATTCTCACTTCTTTTGCCTTTTGTTTTAAAAATTCTTTGTTCATACTAATACCTCCATTTTACATGTTTTTAAATCCTTCTCCTAAAACTTCATGGGCTGTTGATAATATCACGAAAGCGTTGGGGTCTATTCTTTTCACAAGGCTTCTTAAAGTTGTAACTTCTCTACGAGTTACAACACACAATAAAACATTTTTGTCCTTTTTTGAATAACCCCCTCTTCCTTTTAGTTCTGTTACCCCCCTTTCCATCTCCTCCAATATTGACTTACTAATTTCCTCATACTTATCAGAAATAATTATAGCAATTCTCTCATCGCCACTACCTTCTTGCATGAGGTCAATAACTTTGATGGAAATAAATTCAGTAGCTAATGCGTAAAGGGCAAGTTCCGGACTAAAAACTATGCCTGCTAAAGTTATTATTACAAAGTCTATTATAAGCAATATTCTACCCACACTTAAAAAGTGTATGTATTTATGCAAGGTCATAGCAGCCATGTCTGTTCCACCAGTTGTTGCTCCATATTTTATCACAATGCCTAACCCTACACCCATTATTATACCACCATATACTGCTGCTAACATAGTATCATGGGTAAGTGGTTTTAAAAAAGCCAATGCATCAATAGAAACACCTAATAAAATAGTTGAATAAAGTGTTTTAGCTCCAAAACCTGTTCCTAAAGCTTTAGTCGAAATGATAAAAAGCGGAATATTTATTGCCAATGTAACTGCTCCAATTGGCCATCCAAACAAATGTTGTAGAACAACTGCAAGTCCACTTACTCCACCAGGAGCAATTTTGTTAGGTGCCAAGAATAGGTCAAGGGACAAACTAACAAGTAATGTGCCTATCGTAACCCAGAAAAAGTCTATTATTATTTTCTTAAGTGAAACTTTCATAATACATCCCCTTATCGCATGTCAACTTTCCCTTTGTGTAACAAAACTTTCAGAGCAAATTTAGGAAGTGCCATCATCCTTTTATATCTCCAAGGTTCTTTAATTAACCTGTATAGCCACTCTAAGCCTAATTTTCTATATAAATAAGGAGCCCTTTTAGCCTTTCCAGCTATTACATCAAAACTTCCTCCTACCCCCATTGCTATCTTTACTTTTAATTTGTTTCTGTTTTTATATATCCATTTCTCTTGTTTAGGAGCACCTAAAGCCACAAAAAGAACTTCTGCACCCTTATTATTTATCTCTTCTATGATTTTATTTTCTTCCTCATCAGTAAAATAGCCATGATGAGTTCCTACTATTTTCACACTCGGATATAATTTTTCTAAATTGACACGAGCTTGTTCTGCAATTTGAGGAGCTGATCCTAATAGATAAATTTTTATATTTCTAGAAGATATATCCTTTATAAATTCCATCATAAGGTCAAAACCTGCTACTCTCTCAGACAGCGGATTTTTAAAAACTTTTGAAGCAAAAACAATACCACTTCCATCTGGGACATTTAAATCAGTATTATTTAATATTTCCATATATTCTTTATCTTTCTGTGCCATCATTACAATTTCCGCATTAGGTGTTGCAACAATGTGCAGTCTGTCTTCTTGCAAAAAATTTTTTAAAATCTCTACAGCTTGTTTCATCGTCACTCGATCTATTGGTACCCCAAATATATCCAATCTTTCCATCTTCACACCTCAAATTTATTATGTTCGAATAATATGTCAAAATTCTTTTTTGCTCTTTCTTTTAGTTCATCTAAACGCTTAGACATATTATTTATATACTCTTCTTTTTGCTGTAAAATTGAATTTACTTTTTTTAGAATATTTTCGGCAGTAAAAGAATTAATATCTCCTGCACTGCTTTCACCAACAGATTTTAGAAAACCCTCCACCTTAGGGTCATAAGATATACCAACAAATGGAACTAAGGATATAAACGCAAAGATTAAAGAATGCAGTCTTACACCTATCAATAAGCTACTACCTTTAATAATATTCAAAATCTCTTCTATCTCGTATTCCCCAGTTAAAATTTCATAAGGCGTTTTCATATAAGTAGCAACCCTATCGCTCTCTTCTATATCTTCGTGATAAAAAGGAAGAAAAACAATCTTATATCCATAATCCTGGGCAATTAAATCTGCAGCCCTTGCCAACTCAACCCTTGATAATTCAGAATTTTCCCATTCTCTTGTACAAATCAAAACATATTCTGAGGAATTTAAATCAATTCCTTCTTTTTCGCGGACTTTATCAAAAACTTTTTTGTCATCACTACAAGGAAAGTTTAGCACAAGATCTGCTGCTACCACTATATGTTTTCTGACATTTAGCTGTTTCAAATATTCTTTTGATAATTCATCTCTTACAGCTATCCCATCAATTTTATTTAAAATTTTTGCAGTAAGCCATCTGTTAAATTTTTTATCAACTGGACCAATGCCTTGTCCTATAACATATACTTTTTTTCTAAGAAATTTCCCTATAAGCATTATTCCGAGATAATACCACAAACTCTTACTACTGGTCTTATCTTGTATAAGACTACCACCGCCACTTAACAATGCATCTGCCTGCTTTAGCGCTTTGTATATTTTTTTAAAAGAGTTTCTATTTACTGCTTTTACCTGGTACTTTTTGTTAGTTTCATCAGGTTTATTAGAAAGAACTGTTATATCAGTTAATCCTCTTTCTTTTAAACCTTCTACCAGACATTTTAGAACAGCTTCATCCCCAATATTATCAAATCCGTAATAGCCGGATATGACTGTTTTCATATCAATACTCCCTTTTTATATTTTTTAAGACCTTGTCCACTATAAATACAACAACCATACCAATTAAAGCTCCCAATATCCATGCAATAACTGTACGCTCTATCGCAATCGTAAGCACACTTTCAATATGACTAAATGTATTGACAATCGACAATATGCCTATCGAAGCAAATATCCCCATAATAAATGTCCACGCTTTTGAGCGTTTAAAAGCAGCATAAATTCCCAATATAATAGCAGGGTCTCCTATTAAAAACTCCTTCGTCCGAGGTCTTGCTACAAGAGTATGCTCAAGAAAATCTCTAAATTTAAGCTCTAATTCTGTCGGCTTAACAATAGGTTCATTTCCCGTCCTTGAAATGTATATAATTCCAATAATCCCTGCTATAACAATAGCCACCAAATGCCATACTTTTATGTCTATGTTTAAAAATTCCTTTACTCTCCCTATAAACGTCTTCCAGTCATTAGCATTGTATATCTTTATAATATAGTACAAAACATAAAACACTAAAGGTAGTACAAAAGAAAATTTTACACCCCTAAAGTAGTCAATTTTTAACATATATTTACTATCAGCCATTATAGCTGCTATACTAAGAGCTCCCACAAAAGCAATCAATAATGAATTGATAAATATTTTTAAAGAGGTATATGTAAAACTGAGATTTTCCCTTTTGTGCAATATTTCTCTCGTTTTGTCTATAAAATATCCTATGCCAAGAGAAGGAAAAATTATAGAAGAAGCTAATGCTACTACTTTGACCCCTAAATCGTTAAATCTACTTGCCAACACTAAAAAAGTCAGTATAGCGCCTAATAATCCTAATAAAATTAACACATATTCTCCAATTCCTAACATCTGTAAAAGCAACAAGCCACCAGCAATAACTCCTAAACTTATGAGTATTTCCGTAAGCGTTGACTGATGAAGCTCCAAAAGAGGCTTAGCAACACCAACATTTAATCCAGCTTTTTTTATGTATTTTGTCATATCTTCAATCATAGATTGATTTTGTTGTATGTTGTAAGCAGCACTTTTGGAATTATCTATTTTTGCTCTCATATAAATAATTCTCACATTTCGCTCTATTATTCCTCTGTACCATTTATTTACTATTTCAGAAGTATCGTATTTTTGAGTTTCTGCTTCTGAAACTCCAAAGACTTTTATCCCCCTATAATCATCGAACTTAGCAAATTTATTCATTCCATCTTGAAGTTTTTTCCCCATAGGCACATCTATAATTCCTACGTTTATGCCATTTTTCTTAAATAAAGAAGCAGCATAAGATATTTTTTCTGGATTTCCTAAGACATCAGTACCATTAAAAATTACAGTTTTTACATCAAATTTCTTCAATATATCAACATAGTCTTTTATATCTTTATCCTTTATCCCAGTAAAATTCTCAATTCGCGGTATCACATCAAAGCCTAAAGACTTTACCATTTCTAAATCGCTTTCATCAAATCCCAACCCCTTTGTTATAAAAACATCTTTGGGTTTATTGATAACAAAGGCATAGCTACCTCTCTTTTCAAGCACTTTTAATTCGTCTTCAGGTATTCTTCTCGTTAAAGCCTCTTTAAGAAAATTGAATATCTTTACATCTTTTGTTGTAACAACTATGTAGTTTCCATACTGCTCCCTTTCCTTATCTGTAAGACTCTTTAAGTAGTCTTCCAATGCTACATTCCCTAAGTTTGAAGACAACAAATAAAGATTTCCTACGTCTTTTAAAAGGCTCAAAGAAATTTTACCAGACTGTTGAAGGCTTTCAAGAGTAACCTCATTTACAGCAACACCTATAAGACCAGCTGATTTCATATCAGAAAGCACAGAAGTCAAGTCTCTGCCTGTTGCAGAAGCAAGGTATTTGAAGCTTTTTAAATCTCCTACAATTTCTACTGTATCATAGTTGTTTTCTACTCTTATTCTGTTTATGTCTACGAAAATAGATACTACTAAAGAAATAGCAATAAATATTACAAGTATTTTCTTTAGCTTCAAATTAATCTCTCCTTTATATTTGCTTTTGTAACATATCGATATTTAAAAGGGTAACTACTCATATTATATCACAAAAATTTCTTTAGAGCATGAAAAAACAGCGCAAAGCGCTGTTAATTTTTTGTATATTTACCCATCACAGCTATGTATGTGTGTTTTGTCGCTTTTATACCTCTGCCATCACAGCGTGGGAAAAGCAAAAGGTGATTAGCAGGTATAATATCATTATTTTTTAAATTTGTACCTGCAGTAAGGTCCGCTACTCCATCAGTTTTTGTAACAATTACTGCTGAATTTGCAATTCTGACTATCGCTTGTGTGCCACCCTCCATAGTTAAAACTTCGCCAGCATTTAATTCAATTACTTCATAGCTTGCTCCTGCATTTACCTCTTTTAGCTTATCATCAACATAAGCTTTTACCTGATTATACTGCGAATCAACATAGCTTTTACTGACAAGAGGGTCTTGCTGACTTCCTGGTTCAGGATTTTGATCAGCATACCCTACACTCAAAGCCACTAAAATCACAACAAACGCCAATATAAGCGCATAAACTTTTTTCATTTGTTCTTCCTCCTATAATTCCCTCTTCCATTTCTATTTTATAAAAAAACAAATGCTGTTTCAACAAAAAAATAAGAACTTATCCTAAAAGATAAGTCCTTAAAAATCAATCAGCCCTAAACTTATTTGCAAAGCTTCATTGACTTTCTCCATCATTTCCTGATCAAAATGGCCAATTTTTTCTCTTAAACGTTTTTTGTCAATAGTCCTGATTTGTTCTAACAATACTACAGAATCTTTGTTAAGGCCATATTCTGCCCCATTTATTTCAACATGAGTGGGCAATTTGGCTTTGTTGATCTGAGATGTAATTGCCGCTACTATTACTGTTGGACTATATTTATTACCAATATCATTTTGAACTATAAGTACAGGCCGAATTCCGCCCTGTTCAGAGCCTATTACAGGGCTTAAATCGGCATAAAAAATGTCTCCCCTCTTTATCACCATAGTCAATCACACTTTTTCAATTTCATTTCATATCCTGTAAAACATTCGTTTTCTGCGGTTAGGCCCATTTCCGCAAGTTCACTGTTAATTGCTGCCATCTCAAGATATCCCTTTTTCATGCTCTCACGTATTTGAATTTTTTTCTTCTCGCGTATATATAATTTCATCGCTTCTCTTATAAATTCACTGCGATTCCTGTTTTCCATAGCGGCAAGGACATCAACTTCTTCTAATAAACTTTGCGGCAAGCTTACAAGTATTCGCTTTGTTTCGCCCACTTTTAGGACCTCCTTACGCACTTATATAATTTATTATATATTACTATATATAATGATGTCAATGATTTGTAAATTTTATACTATAAAAGTCAAATTTTTAAATAATTTTTTACCTCAATTACCTCTCCTTTGTAAATATATATTCGAGGTACCCTTCTAGATATTCCACAATATACTTCATAAGGTATAGTATTTAATTTTTTAGCAATCTCCTCTGCTGCTATTTTTTCTCCATCTTGGTTTCCAAAAATAGTTACATCATCCCCTACTTCTACTCCTTCTATATCGGTGATATCTATCATCGTTTGGTCCATACAAATTCTCCCAATTACAGGAGCATATTTTCCTTTTACTAAGACATGATGATTATTAGAGAGTAATCTATTAAAGCCATCAGCGTACCCTACAGGCAATGTAGCAATTTTGCTTTTTCTTTTAGTAATAAAAGTCCTTCCATAACTAATGGAAGTACCTTCAGGTACTTCTTTTATATACACTATTTTAGTTTTAAGCCCCATAGTCTGTCTTAAATCCAATGGTCTTTCAACTTTTTCTGAAGGGTAACTACCGTATAGAATTATTCCTGGCCTTACCATGTCTAAATAAGTATATTTAAGGTCAATAATTGCTCCACTGTTAGCTATATGCTTTAAAGGAATGTTTATCCCTTTTTGCTTTAAGCTTTCTAACAATTTCTTGAACATATCAAACTGTTTTTCAGCGTATGTTTTATCTTTTTCATCAGAAGTAGCAAAATGACTAAATATGCCTTCTACCTCTACCCCTTCCATTCCCATCATTTTTTCTATCTCTTTTTCAGCTACATTTAAATCTGTATATCCTATCCGTCCCATCCCTGTATCAATTTTTACATGAACTTTAGCCTTCTTACCCACATTTAAGGCAATTCTTTCTAACTCTTTAACATAGTTTATATCAAAAACAGTTTGAGTTATATTGTGCACAATTAATTCTTTGACCTGAGTTAAAGGCGTATATCCAAAAACGAGTATGGGAATATTAATTCCGCATTCCCTTAATTCTAACGCTTCTTCTATTGTAGCTACTCCCAAATAAGAAATCCCATTTTCTATTAAAACCTTTGCCACTTGACAAGCTCCATGACCATAAGCATTGGCTTTCACTACCCCCATTATTTTTGCTTTCTTGCTCACCCATCGCTTTACTTCACTCAAATTATGCACTATATTATCCAAATATATTTCTGCTCTTGTTGGCCTTATATTGTCAAACATTAAAAATCCCCCTTGTTTTTCACCTCAAGGATTTTATCACTTTAAGTATCTCCTCTTCATTCAAATCCCCGGTTACTGTAATTTTTACTTGCATACCATTTACCATCGTAGTATACTCCTTTTCCCCATTGTCTTTTTCTTTATAATACACTCCTTCACTCAAAAGAACTCCCTTTTCATTAACTATTTTGTTTTGGTCAACCACAGTTTCAAAAATTTCTATCAAATTCTTACCCGAAGTATACACAAAAGTAACTCCATTATTTTCATTAACATTCACTAATACATTTAAAAGTTTAAAGCCTTGTGGTAAATACACAGGCATTACAGGATTTATGCCACAATATTTATAAACCTCTTTTGCATCTATTTCTATTACTGTAGAATTTAAAAGATTCCCCGCTAACGTCATTACGCTATCCTTAGTAAATAACTTGTCATTTATCTCAGGATTATATTTAAAATCCTTATAAATAATTTTTGAAAAAATTTCATTATTGATATCAAAAATTGTCAATTCTTTAGGTGCCAAATCCTCTTTAGAAAAAGCCATTTGTTCTTTGTACATGAAAATATTTTTATCCAAAATGGGAACTGTTATTAAATAAAATTTATCCATCTCTCTTTTTTCTACTTCTCCAGCTGAATTAATATAGTTTTTTATAAAAGAAGTAATCATCGAATACAAAGGAATCTCTTCTGTATTTTCTGCTACAAAAACTTGATTCACCTTTGCAAAATACACATAACTTCTTTTGCCGTCATATACAATAATTTTATCCGGACTCCCACTTTCTTTTAAAACTTCTAATCGAAATTTACCTTTTTTGTAAAATTGCACAACTGCAAATTTGTTATCTATCTTGTTGTTATAAAGCTCTACAATTGCTGTGACAGTATAACTTTCTAATTTATCTAATTGTTCTTTAATAGAAATAAAAGGATCTTTAACTTTTTTTGTTTTTACTCCACACCCTGAAAGAAGAAAAATAAGCACAAAAACAATTACAAAAAAGCTCTTTTTCAAGAACTCTCACCCTCTTATAAACCACATTTAAGAGCCTCTGGAATGTCCTCAAGGATATCCATCGCTGTCATTCCATACTCTTCCACATATTCTTTAGCAATATCTCCTGCCTTCCCATGATAAAACACCCCATAAATTGCCGCTTTTTCTTCGCTAAATCCTTGAGCCAAAAAAGCCGCAATCATCCCTGTTAGAACGTCTCCACTGCCAGCAGTTGCCATCCCGGGATTGCCTGTGCTATTTATATATATGCTTCCTTCTTTTGTCGCTATTACAGTTTTAGCACCTTTAAGTACAAGTGTCACTTTGTACCTATCAATAAAAGTTTTTGCTACTTCAAAAAGATTATTCTTAATCTCATCAATCGTGAGGCCTGTCAATCTTGACATTTCCCCATAATGGGGAGTTAGAATAATTTTTTTACCTTGTATAACTTCCAATCTTCCTACCAAAGCATTGAGAGCATCAGCATCTAAAACTACAGGCTTATCCGTATTTTTTACAATGTCATATACCAATTGTGGAATATCTCTATCATGAGTCAGCCCTGGTCCTATAGCAATAGCATCACTTTCCTCTATTAACTTAAGTACACTGCTTAAAGCATCGTAGGATAAAATACCATTTTTCTCAGCTAATCCATAGGTTATAACCTCATAAAGTCCTCCTTGAATTACAGATTGCACACTTTGTGGAACCACTAATTTCACCAATCCGCAACCTGCCTTAATAGCGCTTTTAGCACACAAATATGCGGCCCCTGTCATATTTTTTGAACCAGCTATAATCAAAGCTTTACCATAATCACCTTTATGAGTATTTCCATGACGTTTTGGAAGCTTTACATCCTCTGAAGTCACAAGGTTATAATTATAACCTACCTCTGCTGCTAACCGGTAAGGAATCCCTATTTCAGCAACACGAACTTCTCCTGCATAATCGGCACCCGGATACACTAATAAGCCTGGCTTTAGAAATTGCATGGTAACTGTTTTAGTAGCCCTAACAGCGCATCCTTCTACTTTACCTGTATCAGCATTTAATCCAGAAGGAACATCGACAGATACCACAATTTTATTGGCTTGGTTTATCATTTCTATAATCTCTTTTGTTATGCCGCTTATTTCTCCTTTAAGCCCAATTCCGTAAATTGCGTCCACAATCACATCGCTGTCTTTAATAGTTTTTTCTAAAAATTTCAGATGTTCTCTTTGAATAATTTCCGCTACATAAATTCCCATATTTATGATTGCATCTAAATTTACTTTTGCATCCCCTGAAATAGCACCTAAACTTGTAGTTAAAAATACTTTTACATCGATTCCCCAATTATAAAGATTTCTAGCTACTACATAACCATCTCCACCATTATTCCCCTTCCCCGATATAACTATTACAGAGTTTAAATTCCCCTCCTCTAAAATCTTTTTTACCTCTAGCGCTGTTTCTCTTCCCGCATTCTCCATTAAACCTATAGAAGGAATTCCTATTTTTTCTATAGCTATTTTTTCAACTTCTCTCATCTGTTTTGATGTCAGCACTATCACTTTTTTCACCTCCAATAGCAATAGCACAGCTTATAGCATAGGTCTTTGTATGAGAAATAGACAGCTTTATATCCTTTATTCCCTTTTTGTCTGCAATATTTTTAGCCTTCCCCTTTAAAATTACGGCAGGGGCTCCTTTTTCATTGTGACATATTTCAATATCTTTCCAGCTAAAACCGCTGATACCTGTTCCTAAGACTTTTGAGATGCTTTCTTTTGCTGAAAAAAAACCTGCTATATGAGGTAATTTCATCCTTTTACTCTTAAAATACTCTATCTCTCTTTGAGTAAATAACCGTTCCAAAAATTTAGAATTTGCATCAAAAGCTTTTTTTATCCTTTCAACTTCTACAATATCCGTTCCCACAAACAGTTCCATATATGTAGTTCCTCCAATTATCCTAATTACATTATATTATTTCTCTATTAATTCACAAAATCCTTCAAAAAAATAAAAGAAGGCATGACACCTTCTTAAATAGCAACCTTACACAATTTAGCTTGTCTATCATAGTCACTTATATAATCTTCACACATATCGTCAATTACTTCATACAGATGAACAGGCGATACTGTCATTTCTTTAAAGAATTGTGCTAGCTTGTCCACTTTTTCAAAGTAAGGGCTTATATTTATCACTTTTTCTTCTATTATTTCAATTTTCTCCTTTTCTCCATCAAAAATTTCTTGAAGAATTTTGATCCCATACGACGGCAATTTTACTTCCTCCTTTCCGTTAAAAACACTTATTTCTGACATGACCACTGTGTAGTGAGTAGTTATGTTTCTCCTTGCTTCCTCCCTTGTCGATATGTACTCGCTCACTTTCCTGTAATACATTTTACTATCCCCTCCAATTTATTTTTTAAGATTAATTATTAACTTACAATACATATTAATATATTCTATTTTTTTCTAAAAAATCCTTTATTTTTTTGAAAATTTTTTATCGACAGAAAAGACACTTTTTTTACTTTAGCAAACATTTAACAAGTCTATGTAAAACTATTTGGTGTTTTTGCAATATCGAAAATTGTAAATTATTCTATCTATGTTTAATATTAGAACTATAATTGTCGAAAAAAATTTATAAAAACTTTCTATCAGGAAAATTTCAGAAAATACGAAAACTCTTTTTTAAAGTTTTAATATCTCCTTTATTTTATCCATATATTTTTTCCCTGACCTTTCACCATGTAAAATCATGCTTAAATATGGCTCGCTGGTACCTATCAATCGCGACAATTCTTTTTGTGTCATATTCAGTTCTGCCAATCTGTCATTCACTAACTTTCCAAAATCTGTAAGTCTTCTTTTTTTCATCAAAGCACCCCCCCTATTTTTCCTACAAGCAAAAGTTAGCATATTTATTCAGTAGGAATAATAAAATATTTGTGTTAAAATAGATAATGATTAAAAATTAACTATTTTAAATATATATCTGAATTACGAAAATGTCAATACTAATATCGTAATTCAGAAAAACAAAGGAGGAGTGTTATGGATACAGTCGGCGAACGTATAAAATATGCTCGTAAAAAAAATAATTTAACTATAACAGCTTTGAGCAAACTCACAGGTTTATCTGTTGGAAATTTAAGTGACCTTGAAAATAACAAATCAATGCCTTCTTCCAATGCTTTGATAAAGTTAAAAAACGCCCTTAATGTTTCAATAGATTGGCTTCTTACTGGACAACAAATAGAATATATAAAAGAAGAAGAGGAAAAATACTTGTCGAGAGAAGAGTTTGAAAGCATCAGTGAAAAGGATAAAATAATTTTTAAAGCCTTTGAAACATTGCCTGAGGAAAGAAAGAGAGATATAGAAGGGTATATAAAAGTGAGTTTGAATACCACTGATTTAGAAAAGTTCATTAAAAAAGAAAAGAAAGTATAATTTTAACCATTATGATTAATAATTAATCATAATGACAAAAGATTACGGCTGCATTTTGCAGCCGTAATCTTTACTCACCCATGAACATTTTCATATCATCTTCTACGTTTGTAATACCACCAATGCCAAATTTGTCAACTAATACTTTTGTGACATTTGGCGATAAGAAAGCAGGAAGCGTAGGCCCTAAATGAATATTTTTTACTCCAAGGTATAAAAGTGCCAAAAGCACTATAACAGCCTTTTGTTCATACCATGCAATGTTATAAGAAATAGGAAGCTCGTTTATGTCACTTAAGCTAAAGACTTCTTTAAGCTTCATGGCTATTACAGCTAATGAGTAAGAGTCATTGCACTGTCCTGCGTCTAAAACTCTCGGAATTCCGTTTATGTCTCCAAGGTTTAACTTGTTGTACCTGTATTTTGCACAGCCTGCAGTTAAAATGACTGTATCTTTAGGAAGAGCTTTAGCAAATTCGGTATAATAGGTTCTGCTCTTCATTCTGCCGTCACAGCCTGCCATTACGAAAAATCTCTTTATAGCTCCTGTCTTTACCGCTTCTACAATTTTATCCGCCAGCTCTAAAACTTGGTTGTGAGCAAAACCTCCAATTATTTCCCCTCTTTCAATCTCCACAGGTGGCTTGCATCTCTTTGCATGTTCAATTATTTCTGAAAAGTCCTTCTTTCCGTCTGGACCTTCTGGAATGTATTTTACTCCCTCAAAGCCTACAACACCTGTAGTATAAACTCTATCCTTGTAGGAATCCTTTGGAGGTACAAGGCAGTTTGTAGTCATTAAAATTGGTCCGTTAAATAGCTCGAACTCCTTATCCTGCTGCCACCATGCATTTCCATAGTTACCAACAAAATGTGTATATTTCTTAAAAGCTGGATAATAATGAGCAGGAAGCATTTCTCCATGTGTATAAACATCTACCCCTGTACCAGCAGTTTGCTCCAACAATTGCTCTAAGTCTTTCAAATCATGACCGCTTATCAATATTCCAGGATTATTTCTCACACCAATATTAACTTTTGTTATCTCAGGATGGCCATAAGTCGAAGTATTTGCTTTGTCAAGGAGCGCCATTGTATCAACGCCATATTTTCCTGTTTCCATAGCCAGAGCCACATAATCATCTGCAGTTAAGCTGTCATCTAAAACTTTAGCTAAAGCTTTCTCCATAAACCTAAATATATTATCATCTTTGTATCCCAGCTGATATGCGTGATATGCATAAGCCGCCATACCTTTTACACCATAAGTGATAAGCTCTCTCAAAGACCTTATATCTTCATCTTTTGTAGATAAAACTCCTACTTCGGCTGCTATTGCTTCTATATCTTCATCTGTATCATAAACCCAGTTTATTGCCTCACAGGATTCGTCTACTTCAACTCCTGCCTTTTTAAGGTCTTCTTTTATTTCTTCTCTTAATGCAACAGCTTCTTTTATTTTGTTAATAAAGAAGTTTCTGTCAAAATTAACGTTAGTTATTGTGGAAAATAATCCCTCAAAAAGGAATTTGTCCGTCTTCTCTTTATTTACTCCTGCCTCTCTTGCTTTTAAATTTAAAAACGATATGCCTTTCAATGTAAAAATCAGCAAATCCTGAAGATTTGCAACATCGTCTGTCTTACCGCATACGCCTCGTACTGTACACCCTATGCCTTTTGAAGCTTCTTGACATTGATAACAAAACATACTCATTTTGCTTCCTCCTTTTTAAGTTCTCGTTCATAGATTATGATAAGCCAAAAACTCAAAAGAATCTGTGATAAAAATCACAAAATAAAAACTCCAAATGAGCATATTCATTTGGAGTCACACATTTATTGTATCCATTTCTATATTTTCTATATAAGCATCTGTATTTTCTTCAATATAGTCTACAACCTCTTGAACTATTTTATTTGTTAAAACAGCATCACTCCCACACACTGAAAAACCTATGACAATTGATTTGTGCAAATTTTGGTTTTCTATTTCGCATATAGAAACATTATAATGACTTTTTACTTTACCTACAATACTTCTTACAATCATTCTTTTTTCTTTTAAAGAATGAACCCAATTTGCACGTAAATATATTTTACAATAAGATACAATCATATATATCCCCTTACATAAGTTTTTCCAGAAAATTTTTACAATATAATTATACCTTACATTATAAACTGTTTCAATAAAATCACACCTTCTCTATCTAATGCGTACTATAAATAGAGGTTAGATAGAGAGGAGTGTGAACATATGAAATGGCTAATTATTCTTGGTTTCGCAATATCATCAAGCATAGATAATTTTGGAGTAGGCATTTCCTATGGTATACGAAATATACGAATAAGCCTTTTTTGTAATACAATTATCGCAGTAATCGCTTTTTTATTTAGCATATCTGGAATTGCCTTTGGCAAATGGTTAAATTCAATACTTCCAGGGTCACTCCCTATTTTTGTAGGAGCTTTTTTGCTGTTTATAATCGGACTTAGAATTATTTTGCTGGCCGTACCTCGTAAGTCACTTAACAAAGATATACAACAATCAAAAGCTGATTCTATAAAAGGTATTTTAGAAAATCCTGAAATTGCAGATTTGGACAAATCGGGAGAAATCAATTTGTTTGAAGCAATTCTTTTAGGAATAGCCCTTTCAGCAAACGCCCTTACCAATGGCTTAGGTGCAGGTCTTTTAGGCCTCTCCCCTTTTGCTATATCCTTAACTACATCAATTGGGAGCTTTATTTCTGTATGGGGAGGAGTAAAATTAGGAAAAAGAGTTGCAGAAATACGAATAGGTTCTTTCACCATTGGGCAATTTGGCACAGTGATAAGTGGCGTTATTTTGCTCTTTATAGCATTTAACGCTTTGCTGTAAAAAGATATAACAATTGACAAATCTTTTGAATATAATATAGTGTACCAAAAACTCCGAGGTGATTTTATGGAAGCAATGGATAGCATACTAAGAACTTGCCTCCCCCAAATAGGAGCACCAGCCCCAGATTTCAAAGCTAATAGCACTTTTGGCCCTATAAAATTATCCGATTATAGAGGTAAATGGATTGTACTATTTTCACATCCAGGAGATTTTACGCCTGTTTGCACTACTGAATTTATAGCTTTTACACAAGTTTATACCAGTTTTGTAGAGAGAAATGTACAATTGATAGGATTAAGTGTAGACAGCAATCCTTCCCATTTAGCTTGGGTACAAAATATATACAAAAATACTGGTATAGAAATTCCTTTCCCTATAATAGAAGATAAAGATATGAAAATAGCAAAATTGTACGGAATGATATCCCCCGCAGAAAGTTCTACAAGTACTATTAGAGCTGTATTTGTAATTGATGACAAACAGATACTTCGCCTTATACTGTATTATCCTCTCGAAATGGGTAGAAACATCCAAGAAATAATACGAATTATTGATGCACTGCAAACAGTAGATAAATACAAGGTTTTAGCACCCGCCAACTGGTATCCGGGTATGCCTGTCATTGTTCCACCTCCAAAAACTTATGCCGAACTTAAAGAAAGAGTTAAAAACATTGAAGGATATAATTGTACTGACTGGTATTTATGTTATAAAAAAGTTTAAGCCGGAATTTTCCGGCTTAAACTTTTACCTGCTTTGGAAATCGTAAACCATCTTTGATATTTGCCTTATTACAGTATATGCATAAGAATCATCTGACCCATCTACATTGTTTGCCAAGACCGTCAAGATATAAGGCTTTGTGGGATGAAAAACTATTGCAGTGTCATTTACAACATTTGAAAGGTTGCCTATTTTGTGTGCTACTTCTATTTCATCAGGTATTGGATATGATATTCTATCGTTGTATATGGTATTTTTGAGATAATACATCAATTCTCCAGCTGTATCCGGATGAGCCTTCACATAATTTAAGAGATTTTCCATATACATTCTCATATCTCTTGGGGAAGTAACATTGCTGTTATAAGGTATTACATTTGCTCCCAAGCTTTCCATGAATTTTATATAGTTATCCCGCCCTACAACTCTCATAATCATATTTGATGCTATATTATCACTCTCTTCAATCGAACGTCTTGAAAGCTCTCTTATAGTATAATAACTTCCAACAGGGTCTGCCTGTATAGAACCAGCACCCCCTTCATAGTCAGCTTGAGTGTATTGCACTTTCATATTAGGGTCTATTTTTCCATCGGTTATAAGAGTATAAAGGTAAAAGTTAAGAGGTACTTTATAAGTGCTTGCCGCAATAAACGAATCATAACCGTTTATTTCAAAAGTTTGCCCTGTATTTAAGTCAATAAAGTAAACTCCGTATTTACCAGGATATTCAGATATTAATGCCTGAATGTTATTTTTAAGTTCTTGATAATTTGTAGCATTGTTCAATTGCTGCGGCACTTCAACAGGCGGATGAGGAATTAAAATCTTTTGCCCAACATATAAACTATCCCCATCATTTAATCCATTTGCATCCATTATATTTTGGACATTCGTTCCATGGCGCTTTGCTATAAAGTATAAGTTGTCACCTGGTTTGACAGAGTAAACTATCGGGTCAGCCCAGGAAACAGTTTCAAGAGCAGCATATGTCTTAGGACCTACAATTCCATCTGGCACAAGATTCTTGCACCTTTGAAAGTCTAAAACTCCATTTAATGTCATTTTACCAAATATGCCATCAACAGTACCTGTATCAAATCCCGCTTTATTTAACATAGCTTGTAATTCTTCTACATCAGTTCCATACGCCCCGCTATATAAAAGCCTTGACCCAAAAGTGAATTTTGGAAGATTTCTTGCATACGAAAATATAGGTATCAATACAACAATAGCAATAATAAGAATCCATGAAAGTATCTTTTTTATATTCTTCAATTTTATCCCCCCATTCAACTCCATATTATACTGTATATAACATCATATTTCAATAAATATATATATCCATATATACCAATTTACAAATATGATTTTATAAATAAAAAGTTTCTTAATGGGGATATTAATTATGAGGTGATTTAAATATGCGCTCGATGTGGAAAGGAGCTATAAGTTTTGGCCTTGTAAGTATCCCCATAAAACTGTATACCGCTACAGAAGACCATGCCATACATTTTAGGCAACTTCACAAAGAATGTAAATCCCCCATAAAATATGAAAAAATATGTCCTGTATGTAATAGATCCGTTTCAGATGAGGAAATAGTGCAAGGGTATGAATACGAACCAGGTAAATTTGTCATTATAGATGATGAAGATTTGGAAAGGATACCTATGCCAACAGTTAAAACCATTGATATAGTAGATTTTACCGATATAGGACAAATAGACCCCATATATTATGACAAAACATATTTCATTGTACCTGAAGATATTGGTACAAAGCCTTATGTACTTTTAAGAGATTCTATGAAAGAAACAAACCGAGTTGCAATAGCGAAAGTGGTAATTAGGTCAAAGCAAAATCTCGCATGCATACGAGTGTATGATGAAAAATACATGGTCATGGAAACAATGCATTTCCCTGATGAAATAAAAAACGCAAACCAGCTTCCTCCCTTAAGAGAAGTAAGCTTACAGGAAAATGAAATAAAAATGGCCAAACAACTTATTGATACTTTGACCTCCGATTTTAAACCCGAAAAATATGATGATAGCTACAGAAAAGCGTTAATTGAAATGATTGAGTCAAAGATACAGGACAAAGATGTAGAAATTCCCCAAAAAGCACCTGAAGCCGATAATGTTCTTGATTTAGTAAGTGCATTAAAAGCGAGTATTGAATCTGTAAAGAATGAAGAAAAAGCAAAAAAAGGACGCAAAAGAAAAGGCGCATAAAAGGAAGATTGAATATGTCTATGATAGAAGAAAAAATATCACCTATGCTGGCATCCAGTAGTGACCCTTTTGATAGCCCCGAATGGATATATGAAGTCAAATGGGATGGTTCAAGGACTATTGCTTTTATTTCAAATAAAACAAGACTTCAAGATAGAAGGCTTGTTGATATAACCCATCAGTTCCCAGATTTAGCATTACTTCATAAGCAAATAAAAGCAAAAGAAGCAATACTTGACGGTGAACTTGTAGTTTTAAAAAACGGCAAGCCCAGTTACAAAAGCATTATGTCGAGAAAGCATCAACAAAATTTAGTAAAAATAAATCTTTTAAGCAAGATAATACCCGTAATTTTCATAACATGGGATATATTATATTTAAACGGCAAATCTCTTGTAGAATTGCCACTTATAGAGAGAAAAGATATCCTTAGAAAAACAGTTAAAGAAAACGAGATCATAAAAATATCAGATTTTATATTTGAACATGGAAAAATGCTTTTTGAAGAGACAGGGAAAAAAGGACTTGAAGGAATTGTTGCCAAAAAAGCAGATTCAAAATATTTAATAGGAAAAAGGAGTAAACTCTGGCTTAAGTCAAAACATTTTATTGTAATAAATGCTGTTATTATAGGGTACAGAACTGACAAAACAGCCCTCATACTGGGGCTTTACGATGAGGAGAATAATTTAATAAACATAGGAAGTTGTGAATCAGGCTTATCCCAGAAGGAATTAAAAGCATTCTATGAAGTTGCCAAGGAGATAAAAGCCCCAGATAATTATTATAACTTTAAAGAAAAAAATGTGCAGTGGTTAAAACCCTTGCTAACATGTAAAGTGAGATTTATGGAATGGTCTGAAAACATGAAGATGAGGGCACCTTCTTTTATTCAATTTGAGTATAACGTAAAACCAGAAGAGTGCAGGTTTGAATAAACTCACTTCAAACACTTAATATACACTCTTCTTCTCCTTGGACCATCAAACTCACAAAAGTAAATACCCTGCCAAGTTCCCAAAAGGGGTTTTCCATTTTCAATAATTAAAGTTACTGAACTTCCCATAAGAGACGCCTTTATATGCGCATCAGAATTGCCTTCCATGTGTTTAAAACGCATATTAGGAACTATTTTTTCTAAGGCTGCCATTATATCTTCTCTTACAGTTGGATCCGCATTTTCGTTTATTGTAATTCCCGCTGTTGTATGGGGCACAAAGATAACACAAGCCCCATCAACAACGCCAGATTTTTTAATTTCTTGCATTACCATATCAGTAATATCCACCATAACTTCCCTTGTCGGTGTATTTATCTCCAAAACAACCATAACGACTCCTCCATTTTTTGTTTTCTGGATTTGCTTTTTATAATAGCAAATTGTTTAATAGCATGTCAACATGCCTTTAATATTATTAGTTCATTAACTCACAATTATTTTTAACTTATTTAAAATTCCATTCCCTTATAAAATATTAGAGATAACAAAAAAGGCTGAAAAGGAACTTTCATTGTCCTTTTCAACCCTTTTAATATCCCTTTATTCTACTGTAACTGATTTTGCAAGGTTACGCGGTTTATCCACATCGCAGCCCTTTTCAACTGCCATATAATAGGCTAAAAGTTGCAAAGGCACAACTGTCAATACTGGAGTAAGCTCTTTAAGCGTTTCAGGTATATATATTACTTTATCTACAACGTCCTCCAGCTGAAGATTGCCTTGTTTTGCAAAGGCGACTAAAAAACCGCCTCTTGCTTTTACTTCTTTTATATTGCTGAGCATCTTTTCAAAAAGGTCATCTTGTGTTGCAAGAGCTATCACAAGTGTTCCCTCTTCTACAAGGGCCAAAGTACCGTGTTTTAATTCACCAGCCGGATAAGCCTCTGAATGGATATAGGATATTTCTTTGAGTTTTAAAGAACCCTCCATAGCAACGGCATAGTCCAGTCCTCTTCCAATGTAAAAAACGTCTTTCGCGTTGTAATGTTCATAAGCAAATTTTTGAATTGTCTCTTTGTTGTCAAGAAGGTGCTGAACTTTTTCTGGGAGCTTTTTTAATTCTGTGCAAAGTTCCATAACCTTTGTTTTAGTTATTGTCCCTCTTTTTATTGCAAGGTCCATAGCTACAAGATAGAGAGCTATAAGTTGCGTAGTATAAGCTTTGGTGGAAGCAACAGCTATTTCAGGACCTGCCCATGTGTATAGTACATCATCTGCTTCTCTGGAGACAGAACTTCCGACCACGTTTGTAATGGCTATAACTCTTGACCCTTTTTTCTTAGCTTCTTTTAATGCAGCAATGGTATCTGCTGTTTCCCCTGACTGGCTTATTACAATTGTAAGAGTTCTTTCATTCACTATGGGGTTTCTATATCTAAATTCTGAAGCGACATCTACTTCAACAGGTATTCTCGCAAGATTTTCTATGACGTATTTCCCAACAACACCCGCATGATAAGCTGTTCCACACGCCACAATAAAAATTTTATCTATCTTTTCAAGGTCTTCTTTTGTAATTTTCACATCATCTAAAACTATTTCTGAATCATCAATTATTCTGCCTCTTAATGTATCTTTTATAGCGCTTGGCTGCTCGTGAATTTCTTTTATCATGAAATGTTCATAACCGCCCTTTTCAGCCGCCTCTACATCCCATTTTACTTCAAAAAGCGATTTTTCTACTTGCCTTCCAAACATGTCTATAAACTCTGCGCTGTCTTTTTTAATTATGGCAATCTCATGATCATCAAGGAAATATACACTTCTTGTATGTTTTAATATAGCTGGGATATCAGATGCAATAAAGTTTTCACCATTGCCTATTCCAACTATAAGAGGTGCTTCTTTTCTTGCAGCTACAATCATATCGGGATTGTTTTTGCACAAAACGCCTAAGGCATAAGAACCTTCAATTCTGTCTAAAACTTTTTTCACAGCCTCTACTATATCGCCATTGTAATAATACTCCAGCAAATTTGCTACAACTTCTGTATCAGTCTCAGACTTAAAAGTATAGCCTTCTTCCAATAGCCATTTTTTAAGTGGCAGGTAGTTTTCAATTATGCCATTGTGGACTACTGCAATTAGCCCTGATTGGGATAAATGAGGATGAGAGTTTGTATCAGATGGTTCACCATGCGTAGCCCACCTTGTGTGTCCTATGCCTATTGTCCCTTCCATATTATCTTTTTCAACAAGTTCTTTTAGGACGTTTAATCTTCCTTTCGCTTTCTTTATATTTATATTGCCGTCATTTAAAATGGCAATTCCTGCCGAATCATAGCCCCGATACTCCAATTTTGTCAAACCTTCTAAAAGTATTGGCGTCGCCTGTTTATCGCCAATATATCCTACAATTCCACACATACTCGGTCTCCTCTCACTTTTGTAATAAAGATTCCTCCCTGCCCAGACTGCTCTATGCCACAGTCGCCTGTGGTTTTACCAGTCCTTTATCGGTCGCAGAAAACCGCAGGGCACCCGCCGATAGCTCGATAAACCCTGTCCTCGTCAGCTTAAAGTATACACTTTAAGCCCAGGCGCTTTTTAATCTTTAATCACTTACCTTCTTTTACTCTTCTTCAATAGGCATCCCCCCTTTCAAATAATACCTTTCGCACTTTTATTTAATTTAATTTTCTTTCTATTAATTCAGCAAGTTCTTTTGCCATTTGACTAATTTTATCATAATCTTTTCCTTCTACCATAACTCTCACAAGAGGCTCAGTACCCGAGGGTCTTATAAGTACTCGTCCTTCTCCTCTCATTTCTCTTTCTAAATTTTCAATTTCCCTCTTAATTTCTTCATCCTCTAAATAGGCATTTTTTAACTCATTTTTTACTTTTGCGTTTATAAGGACTTGTGGGTAAGTAACCATACAGGCAGCTAATTCTGACAATTTTTTACCACTCTCTTTTAAAATAGAACAAAGTTTTAAAGCAGTAATTTCTCCATCTCCAGTAGTATTGTCATCAAGGAAAATAATATGGCCCGATTGTTCGCCACCAATAGAATATCCACCTTTTATCATTTCTTCCAAAACATATCTATCCCCTACTTTTGTCCTTATGAGATTAATCCCTTGCTCTTTAAGTGCAATCTCAAAACCTATATTGCTCATAACTGTTGCCACAACTGTGTTATTTTTTAACCCACCTTTTTTCTTTAAGTCTATAGCACATATTGCCATTATATGGTCTCCATCAACAATATTGCCTTTTTCATCAACTGCAATAAGCCTGTCAGCATCGCCGTCAAAGGCTAAACCTATATCTGCACCGTTTTTTACGACAAGTTCTTGCAACTTCTCGGGATGCGTAGACCCGCAATTGACATTTATTTTTTCGCCTAGAGGCTCTGCTCCATACAATATAACCTCTGCACCCAATTCCTTAAACAAAATTGGCGCCACTGTGCTGCTAGCTCCATAAGCACAATCAATTACAATTTTTATTCCTTTTAAATTCCCATCAATTGTAGATTTTAAGAATTCTATGTAGTCTCTATGAGAATTTGTGTATTCTTTCCTGGTACCTACTCCCGTACCAATAGGAGAAGGCAACTCAATTTTTTCTTTCATTATATTTTCTATTCTATCTTCTACTTCATCTGGCAATTTATATCCATCTTTATCAAAAAATTTTATCCCATTGTACTCTACGGGATTGTGAGATGCTGATATCATAATTCCAGCATCTGCTTGGTACAATCTCGTAAGGTAAGCTACTGCAGGAGTAGGAATTATTCCGACGCTTATAACCTCTGCCCCTACAGAGGTAAGGCCTGCAGTTAAGGCACATTCCAACATGTCACCAGATATACGACTGTCTTTACCAACCACAACCTTAGGCCTATGAGTTCCGTGGGTCAACACATAGGCCCCTGCTCTTCCCAATTCAAAAGCAAGTTGTGGAGTCAAGTCATAATTGGCTATACCTCTAACACCATCTGTACCAAACAACCTTGCCATTTTCTATCTCCTCTCAATAAATCATACGATAATATTTTATCACAGTGAAAACTATATTTCAATTTACACTATTTTCACAGTCCGCGTCAAGATTTTGTAGGGGACTCATTTAGTTGACATTTTTCCTCGCCTATTATTCCAACATTGCTAATATATTTTTCATAACTTTGTCTCTCAATTCAACGATTTCCATCTTTATATCAATATTCAGATTTGGGTAAATTGGTTCCCCTATTTTTACTTCAATTTTTCCCTTAAATTTGGGAAAATATTTGCCAAAAGGTAGTATTTCTCTTGTGCCTTTTATAGCCACTGGTACAATGGGCCTTTCCGATTTATATGCTAGATACATAGCTCCTTCATACATTTTTTCTACTTTGCCAGTTGGTGATATTCCTCCTTCTGGAAATAATCCTATAGAATTTCCTTCCTTTAGTCTAAATAACGCCTGTTTTATGGCATTTATATCAGGAGAATTTTTCTTTATAGGAATTGCTTTGTCAATTTTTAGGAAATATTTTAAAAAGCGGTTTTTATAAAGTTCAGAACTTGCTAAAAATATAACGGGTCTTTTTACAGAACAGGCTACCACAACTGGATCTAGCAAACTTTGATGGTTTGCAACAAAAATACAAGCTCCCTCAGGCAAGTGTTTTTCATATTTCACTTCAAGGGAATAAAATATCTTAAGAATCGATATTGCAATAAAGCGTAAAATTCTATATAGCAAAAATAATACCTCCCTTCCTTTTATGGCAACTTTATAAAGTCAGTGCTATAAAATATATTCGTCATAATATTTGACAATCCTTTTTTATAATTTTAATAAAAAAGGGAGGGAGCCATTTACCCCTCCTCAGTTTATCTCAAGTCCTTTTTTAAATGCATTTATATTTAATTCAACAAATTTTTGTGGCACGTTATTTTTTATTACCTCTTCCCAATCAATGTCTTGTAGTCCTAAATATTTAACAAGTACTCCCAAAAGAACTATATTTTGCGTTTTTACATTCCCAAGGCCTTCTGCTATCTTATCTGCATCTACTGCAATTGTCTTTACGCTTTTTGATATTTCCTCAATCAAGTTTTTTGGATATTCTTCTTTGCCTATGAGCACAGAAAGTGGAGGTATTTCTACTGTATTTAGAATGACAACACCATCTTTTTTAAGGTAATTTAGCCATCGCACGGCTTCCATTTTTTCAAAGGCTACGATAACATCAGCAGCCCCAACTTCAATGACTGGAGAATAAACTTTTTCTCCAAACCTTATTTGAGTATTGACACTTCCTCCTCTTTGAGACATGCCGTGGACTTCTGACATTTTTACATCATAACCACTTTTTAATAGTCCTTCCGCCAAAACATTACTGGCTAGAATAGTGCCTTGCCCTCCTACCCCTACCATTAATATACTCTTTACTTCTTGCACTTTATTTCACCTCACCTTTTCTATAGCATCGAAAGGACATACCTGCATACAAACTGTACATCCGGTACACTGGTCAGGGTCTATGCTAAATATTCCATCTTTTTTGCTTATAGCAGGACAACCTATCCTTAGACACAAACCACATTTTTTGCATTTATCTTGGTCTATTCTACACTCTCCCTGAGGTCTCGGAGGAATCAAAGCACAAGGTCCCTTTGCTACAATTACCATTGTATCGTCAGTATTCATAGCTTCATCAACAGCATTTTCAACTTCTTTTAAGTTAAAAGGATCAACTATTCTTACTCTTTTTACTCCTATTGCTTCACTTAATTTCGCTATATCTATTTCTGGAGACTCTTCTCCCATCAAAGTTTTCCCAGTTCCAGGATTGTGCTGATGCCCCGTCATAGCTGTTATACGGTTGTCAAGAATTATTGGCACAGCATTTCCTTTATTGTAGACTATATCAATTAAACCCGTTATTCCTGAATGGAAGAAAGTTGAGTCACCTATTACACTAAAAATCTTTTGTTTCCTTCCATTGTGTTCATTGGCCTTTTGGAATCCATGAGATCCAGAAATACTTGCTCCCATGCAAACACAGGTATCCATAGCTTCCAGTGGAGGAGCTGCCCCTAAAGTATAACATCCAATGTCACCTAAAACCGGAACTTTCTTTTTCTTCAATACGTAGAAAACCCCCCTATGAGGACATCCTGCACAAAGCATAGGAGGTCTACCTGGCACTTTTGTATCAACTGATATATGCTCTAATTCGTGGCCTTTTATTGCTTTTCTTATTATACCGGGATTTAATTCCCCAACTATTGGCAATATCTCTTTGCCTATCACCTTTATTCCTAAGCTTTTTACATGTTCTTCGATGTAAGGTTCCAGTTCCTCTACAACGTACAGTTTTTTAACTCCTTCTGCGAATTTTTTTATGAGTTCTGAAGGTAAAGGATATGTCATTCCTAATTTTAAAATTGAAACTTCATCCCCAAAAACTTCTTTTGCATAAAGATAGCTTATGCCACTGGTAATTATGCCAATTTCTCTATTATTCCATTCTATTCTATTAATGTAAATTTCTTCTGATAATTGTCTTAAAGCCTTTAACCTTTCCTCTACAACTACATGCCTTTTTTGTGCATTAGCAGGCACCATTACATATTTAGGAATATCTTTTTTATAGGGTTTCATCTCTCCATTTTGTCTTTCACCTAATTCTACTACTCCTTTGCCATGACTTACCCTTGTTGTAAGCCTTAACAAAACAGGAGTATCATACTTTTCGCTGATATCCAATGCGTATCCTACAAAGTCTTTACATTCTTGGCTATCTGAAGGTTCTAACATGGGTATTTTAGCAAATTTTGCATAATACCTATTGTCTTGTTCATTTTGAGAGGAATGCATTCCGGGGTCATCCGCCGTAACAATTACACATCCACCATTAACACCCGTATAAGCAAAAGTAAAAAGTGGGTCCGCTGCCACATTAAGGCCAACATGTTTCATTGCCGCAAGGCTTCTAGCTCCAGCGATAGAAGCACCAATTGCTGCTTCAACAGCAACTTTTTCATTTGGAGCCCATTCCGAATATATTTCTTTGTACTTAGCTATATTCTCTAATATCTCTGTGCTTGGTGTACCAGGGTATGCAGCAGCAAAAGTGATGCCATACTCATAAGCACCACGGGCTACTGCTTCATCTCCCATCATTATTTTTTTCATTCAACTTTCCCCCCATTTAATTTATCTTTATCAAAAAGATACTACACAGGCAAAAGCTATAGAATTAAACTTGTCTTCGTGGGAATCAGCTCTTGATACTAAGACAATTGGCGCTTTTGCTCCTACCACAATTCCTGCACTTCTTGCCTTCGCAAAGTAAGTAAAACTTTTACCTAAAGCATTTCCAACTTCTATAAAAGGTACTAATAATATATCTGCATCTCCTGCAACCTCACTTTTTACTCCTTTGTGAATTGCTGCCTCTTTGCTTATGGCAAGGTCAAATGCTAAAGGCCCATCTACTATTCCTTCAATCTCACCTCTTTGGTTCATTTCCTTTAATTTAGCAGCTTCAACAGTGGAAGGCATTTTAGGGTTTACTGCTTCTACCGCCGACAAACAGGCTACTTTAGGATTTTCTATTTCTATAGCTTTTGCCACTTTAATAGCATTTTTTAAAATTTGCACTTTCTCTTCTAAAGTGGGACTTATATTCATTCCTCCATCAGTCAAAAGCAATAACTTGTGATAGTTGGGAATTTCATAAACCATTACATGACTGAGGAGCCCTTCTCCTCTAATGCCGTATTCGCTGTCAAGAACGGCCTTTAAAAGAGTAGCAGTAGGAACAAGACCTTTCATCACAAAAGATGCTCTACCCTCTTTAACTTCTAAAACTGCCCTTTTACATTTCTCTGTTTCCTCCACTTCGTTAATTATTTCATAGTCGTCAATATTAATATTCGTTTCTTTAGCTAATGCCTCTATCTTTTCTTTTGAACCAACTAATACAGGCTGCCCTATTCCTTCTTTTTTCGCGGCTTCACAAGCTAAAAGCACTTCACTGTCTTCTGCTCCCGCTACAGTAAATCTTTTATTAAGTCCTTTTGCTTTTCTTACAATCTCACTTAAATTTTTCAAATTAGCACCTCCTGTAGAAAAATAGCCTCCGAAGAGTTACTTCAGTTTGTTGGCAAAGTCAAAAATTTTTAAATAGGATATTTTGCATCGTCACTCCGATGTTCCAAAGCGACAAAACATAAGCTTCTCCTTCAGGCTCCGGCAGGGTACCGGGCACATTAGACGTCCTTGTCTTAGTGCCCGCCTCCGCCATCCGTGGCTTCGGCCCTGCCTCCACCCTCGGTCTTGCTAAGTTTCCCGGCACTCAAGTAAGTATGCTTGTTATTTCTATTTTTGCTTTATAAACTTCCTTACTTGAGTGCCGGGCCGCTTTGTCACAAGTCGCACCGATTGCAAAATATCCTATTTTCGAAAGTTTGTTTACAATCTGAAATAACCTCCGAAGAGGTTATTTTTTAGTTGTAATGAGACTTTTTACCAATTCTACTCCCTTATTTAAGGCTTTTTCATTTATAGGTATCAAATGTTCTTTACCTTTGCCAAAGACCTCAGGCAGAGCTTTTAGTACTGTTTCCAATTTTACAACTTTAGTGGCTTCTATGAAAGCTCCTAACATCACCATGTTAGCAATTTTTAAATTGCCTAACTTACTGGCAATATCGTTGGCAGGTATTTCATACACTTCTATGTCTTTTCTCTCTGCTTTTCTGTCTACTAATGAAGTATTTATGAATAATTTACCACCTGGTATTACATAAGATTCGTATTTGTCTAAAGAAGGCCTATTCATTACAATTACAGAAGTAGCCTCTGTAATAACCGGAGAGCCTACCTCTTCATCTGATACAGTAACATTGCAATAGGCTGTTCCTCCTCTCATTTCAGGACCATAAGAAGGAGTCCAAGATACATTTTTTCCCTCAAACATTCCTGCATAGGTAATTATAAGCCCCATTGACAAAACTCCTTGACCACCAAAGCCTGCAAAGATTATTCTTTCTTCCATAATTACTTAACCTCCTCCAAGGTGTTTTTATACACACCCAAAGGGTAATAAGGTTCCATATGATCTTTTATCCAATTTAATGCCTCTATTGGTGTCATACCCCAGTTAGTAGGACAACTAGATAGAACTTCCACCATTGCAAATCCTTTCTTTTGTATTTGAGCCAAAAATGCGTTTTTTATAGCTTTTTTAGCCTGCATTACATGTTTTACATCATAAACAGCAACCCTCTCAATATAAGCTGCTCCCTCCAAGGTTGAGAGCATTTCGCTCATTTTAATAGGATAACCATTTATCTCTGGTTTTCTTCCATAAGGGGTTGTCAAAGTTTCTTGCCCGATTAGAGTTGTTGGAGCCATTTGTCCTCCTGTCATTCCATAGTTAGCATTGTTGACAAAAATAACTGTTATATTTTCTCCCCTTGCCGCCGCATGAACAATCTCTGCCGTTCCAATAGCTGCTAAGTCTCCATCTCCTTGATAAGTAAACACAATTTTATCAGGATGAACTCTCTTTATACCTGTAGCAACTGCTGGAGCCCTTCCATGAGCAGCCTCTTGCATATCGCAATTAAAATACTCATATGCAAATACAGCACATCCTACAGGAGCAACTCCTATTGCTTTATCTAAAACATCTAATTCTTCCATAACTTCAGCTACCAGCCTATGGATTATACCGTGGGTACAACCGGGACAATAATGGAAAGGCGTATCTGTTAATCCCTTTGTTTTTTGAAATACAACAGCCATTATTTAACACCTCCTGCTATTTTCTTAATTTGTTCTAGCATCACAGCTGGTTCTGGTATCATACCACCCGGCCTTCCATAGAAATAAACCGGCTTTTTGAATTGTACTGCAAGTTTTACATCTTCTACCATTTGCCCCATGCTCATTTCTACAGTCAAATAAGCTTTTGCCGTATCAATTGTCTGTTCAAAAGGCTCTTTCGGAAAAGGCCACAAAGAAATAGGTCTTATTAACCCTACCTTATACCCTTCTCTTCTTGCAATATTCATCACATTCTTTGCTACGCGGGCAATAGTACCATAAGCAACTAAAATAACATCCGCATCTTCGCAATTTATCATTTCATATCTAACTTCATTCTTTTCGGCCTTTGCATATTTTTCAAACAATTGATAATTATATTTCTCTAATACAGGTGGATCGATATATAAAGAGTTTATTATATTTCTATGCTCTCTATTTCCTCTGCCTGTAGTAGCCCATGTTTTTTCTGGAATATCTCTCTTTCTTTTTTGAATATTTTCAAAATCTACAGGTTCCATCATCTGCCCTAACATCCCATCTCCCAATATAACAACCGGGTTCCTATATTCATCTGCAATATCAAAAGCTTCTTGAACTAAATCTGCCATTTCTTGGATTGTAGAAGGAGCAAGGACAATCAATCTATAATCTCCATGGCCCCCTCCTTTTGTAGATTGAAAGTAATCTCCTTGAGCTCCTTGAATATCTCCTAATCCTGGGCCACCCCTCATTATATTCACAATTACACAAGGTACTTGAGCACCTGCAAGATATGATATACCTTCTTGCATAAGACTCAAACCAGGGCTGCTGGTGGAAGTCATAACACGAGCTCCTGCTCCACCTGCTCCATATACCATATTTATAGCAGAAACCTCACTCTCTGCTTGTAAAAATACGCCACCTACCTCTGGCATTCTCTTTGCCATGTAAGCTGTAACCTCATTTTGAGGTGTTATAGGATAACCAAAATAATGTCTACACCCAGCTTGAATAGCTGCTTCCGCTAACGCCTCATTACCTTTCATTAATACCTTAGCCATCTTACTCCCCTCCATTTATTTTATAACTGTTATAACTGTATCAGGACACATCATAGCGCAAAATGCACAACCTATACATTTGTCCATATTCTCAGGCTTAACAGTAGCAGGATGATATCCTTTCACATTTATTTTACTTAAATCCATTTCAATAATCTTTTTAGGACAGGCATTGACACACAACTCGCAACCTTTACATAAATCTTCATTAAAAATAACTTTTGCCACATAAATTCCTCCTCTCATATTTTATCCCATGGAGTTTTCATATAAAGGTCAATTGGAAATATTGGATATCCTAAGTCAGGAACTTGGTTGAGTAATTCTCTTTTCAAAGTAACCATCTTAATGGGTATTCCTGTAATTTTCGAAACTTCCTCCACCACTTTTTGACCTTTTAAAATATCCTCTACTGTTGTTTCATAAGACAAATGGGTATTGTTTACCAAATGAGTCACTTTAATTTTAGCTGCTTCTTCAATCGATTTAAGATAATCAATTACTGATTTTACATCTTTTGTAAGGGGCCTATTTACATTAATTACAAATAACACTTCTGCCTCCTGGTCTTTTATTATGTGATGATATTGGCCTAAGGGAATAGCTCCTACATCATCTCCTCCTACGTCAAAAACCGCATACTTTTCTTTGCTGTATAAGGCCCCGTAAATGTTACGAGAAATAGCAGGTACATCTGCATTCATATATTTCTCTTCTACTCCTGTTACTCGTATTCTCCACTTATCAAAAAGTTCTTTTCTTACTTCTCTCGACCTAAAATATGGATTCACAATATCTAAATCGACTATTTCTACCTCTTTTCCTGATTCTCTTATAAACCTAGCATAATTTATCGCAATCTCCGTCTTACCTGTACCGTAATGCCCTACTACAATTGTCAATCTTTTAAAATCCATTATTTATCATCCCTTTAACTATACATTTTAGCTTTTTCTTCACCGCTAAGCACCCGATATGCCCCCTGCGCCAAAGCTAACATCTCATCCTCACCTGGATATACATAAACAGGAGCTATAAATTTTACTCTTTCACTTATCCTTTTTACAAAATCCTCGTTATACGCTATTCCACCTGTAATTCCTATTGCATCTACATGGCCTTTTAAAACCACTGCCATAGCCCCTATTTCTTTTGCAGTTTGATATGCCATAGCATCTAATATCAATTCTGCTTTTTTATCTCCTTCTTCAATTTTTTTATAAACTTCTCTTACATCGTTAGTGCCTAAATGTGCTACTATTCCCCCTTGTCCTATTAACTTCTTTTTCATCTCCTGATAGGCGTATTTACCACTATAACATAACTTTACTAAGTCAAGTACAGGAAGTCCTCCCGCTCTTTCTGGAGAAAAAGGCCCTTCCCCATTTAAAGCATCATTTACATCTACTACCCTGCCGTGTTTATGAGCCCCAATAGATATACCGCCACCTAAATGAACAATAATTAAATTCGCTTCTTCATATTTTTTATTTAAATCAGCAGCTAAACGGCGAGCAATTGCTTTTTGATTTAAAGCATGGAATATACTAGATTTTTCAATCTCAGGCATTCCTGTTATTCTTGCTATATTCTCTAATTCATCTACTACTACAGGGTCTACTATATAAGCTTCAATATTGTGTTCTTTAGCTAAAGTATAAGCAATTATACCCCCTAAATTGGAAGCATGTTCTCCTCTTTCAGCCTTCTTTAAATCCTCTATCATTTTTTCATTTACAATATAAGTACCACTTTCTATTGGCTTTAAAAGTCCGCCTCTCCCTACTATTGCATCAATTTCTGAAAGAGAAATGCCTTTTTCTTTTAACATATTTAAAATCGCTTGAGTCCTAAATTCAAACTGGTCAATAATACTTTTATACTTACTAAGCTCTTCCGTATTGTGCCTTAAAGTCTCAGTAAAAACAGGCTCTTTGTCTCTAAACACGGCAACTTTTGTAGATGTAGACCCGGGATTTATTACAAGAATCAAAAACAAAACAATCCCCTCCGTCTACTTCCTCAATTTATATTATATTACATTTTGTTTTTACATTAAAATTTTTTCAAAAATTTATTAATGTTATTTCCAAATTTTAAGGAAAGAGCAGGAAAATCCTGCCCCCATTTAAATATAATTGTCTTTTACGGCAGCAATAGTTTTTATCCTCTCTTCCGCAACTCTATCAGCTGCAACATATGTTGGAATATTCTCTTCCTTGGACTTCTGTATCACCTTTTTCACTGTGTCAAATATCATTGAAACCTTTCTCATAGCCCTATCTCTGTTATAGCCAGAAGGATTGAGCTCATCAGCTACATTTATAACCCCACCAGCATTTATAATGTAATCAGGCACATATAGTATGCCTTTCTCTTGCAATATATCTCCATGCCTCTCTTCTTTTAGCTGGTTATTAGCTGAACCTGCTACTATTTTACATTTAAGTTGTGGAATTGTTTCATCGTTTATTATCGCTCCTAAGGCACAAGGTGCAAATATATCACATTCTACCCCGTATATCTCATCTGGCTTTACATATTCAGCTTTGAATTCTTCCACTGCTCTTTTTACATTGTCCTCAAATATATCTGTTATAATTAACTTTGCCCCTGCTTCATATAGATAATTTGCTAGGCTGTATCCTACATTTCCTACTCCTTGTATTGCAATTCTCATGCCTTTAAGATCTGAGGTACCAAAAACTTCTTCGCTTGCTGCTTGTATTCCTCTAAATACGCCATAAGCTGTAAAAGGTGATGGGTCACCACTAGTTTCTGCAAGGCCTGCAACGTATTTTGTCTCATAACGTATATATTCCATATCTTTTAAATTAGTTCCAACATCTTCTGCTGTTATATATCTTCCTTTTAGAGACTCTATATACCTTCCAAGACTTCTAAACAATGCTTCTGATTTATCTTTCCTCGGGTTCCCTATTACAACTGTTTTACCACCACCTAAGTTTAAACCAGCAGCAGCATTTTTGTAAGTCATTCCTCTCGCAAGCCTTAATGCATCATTTATTGCATCATCTTCTGAGTCATAAGTCCACATCCTACATCCGCCTAAAGCAGGACCTAAAGTCGTGTCATGAATTGCAATTATCGCCTTAAGACCTGAAGTCTTGTCATGGCATAAAATCACATTTTCATAATCTTTAGTTTCCATTATTTCAAATATTTTCATAAAATATCTCCTCCTATTTAATAATCAACTTTAATAATCAAACATTAGAAGCAAGAGATGCCAACATTATAGAATTAAATTTAGCTTCACTGGAGTCTGCCCTTGAAGTCAAGACAATCGGCCTTTTTGCTCCCATTATTATACCCGCTATCCTTCTTTCTGCTATATATGTTATAGCTTTATACAGCATATTGCCAGCTTCAATATCTGGAACTAAAAGTATATCAGCATTACCTGCCACGGGACTTATTATCCCTTTATGCCGCGCTGCTTCTACTGATAAAGCATTATCAAGAGCCAGCGGCCCATCTATTATAGCCCCTTTGATTTGACCTCTTTCACTCATTTTTGAAAGTATTGCTGCATCTAAGGTAGCTTGCATATCAGGATTAACAGTTTCAACAGCTCCTAAAACTGCAACCCTTGGAGCATCAATTCCAATTTGCCTCGCAACGTCTACTGCATTTAAAATTATGTCTATTTTCACTTTCAAGTCAGGGGCAATATTCATTGCTGCATCTGTCAAAAGGATAAGCCTGTTATAAGGAGATTCAAAAACAGCCACATGGCTTAAAGTTCTTCCAGTGCGAAGACCAATTTCCTTATCTAAAACAACCCTTAATATCTCTGCCGTCTGTACAAGGCCTTTCATCAATATATCAGCTTTGTCCTCGCTTACAAGCTTTACAGCTTCGCGACAAGCTTCTAAGTTACTTTTTGTGTCTATTATTTCGTGATACTTTAAAGGCATTGATATTGAAGATGCTATCCTTTCTATTTTTTCTTTATCACCAACTAATATGGCTTTTACTATTCCTCTTTCATGAGCTTCTTTAATCGCTTCTAATACATCTTCATCTGCCGCTTGAGCTACTGCTATAGTTTTGGGAGGCAAGTCTTTTACGTAATTATACATTTCTTCAAATGTTCTCATATCTTACACCTCATCAGCTATAAATCTTGGGCTTTTCAATGTTTCTTAAAACTCTTAATGCACCATCTCTTAAAGCTTCCATTTCATCTCCCCCTGGATAAAGAGTTATAGGTGCAATAAAGCTAGTCATATCAATGATTATCTCTATTAATCGTTTAGAATAAGCAAGTCCACCAGTTAAAATTATTGATTTCACATCCCCCTTTAATACTGCCGCCATTCTGCCAATTTCCTTTGCAATTTGATAAGCCATAGCTTCAAAAACTAATTTAGCTTTTTTATCACCATTTTGTATCCGTCTCTCTACTTCTCTCGCATCATTTGTCCCAAGATGTGCTATCATCCCACCCATACCCACAATTTTTTTCTTCATCTCATCAAAACTGTATTTACCTGAATAACAAAGGTCAACAACTTTCATCGATGGCAGGCTGCCTGTCCTCTCAGGAGAAAAAGGCCCCATTTGATTTGCATTGTTTACATCTACAATTTTCCCTTCTTTAATTGCTGCTACAGAAATACCTCCCCCCATGTGAGCTACAACAAGATTTAACTCCTCTTCCTTAACACTATTTTCCATTGCATATCGATGAACACACGCTTTTATGTTTAAAGCATGAGATTGACTTTTTCTTGGAAGCTCAGGAAGGCCAGAAATCCTTGCAACATCTTCCATTTCATCAACAGCTACAGGATCTAATGTATAAACAGGAATATTATGTTTATCTCCTATAGCTCTTCCAATTAGTCCACCGAGATTTGAAGCATGTTCACCTCCAACTCCCCTTCTCAAATCCTCAAGCATAATATCGTTTACAAAATAAGTACCACTTTGAACTGGTTTAATAAGTCCTCCTCTTACCACAATTGCAGATATTTCTTTCAAGTTTATGTTGTTTCGCTCTATCCAATCATTTATAGCATTTAACCTTAAGTCAAATTGCTCAATGATACTCTTATATCTTTTAAGCGCTTCAATATCGTGGACAATCTCCGTTTTTACAATTTCTTTTTCCTCTTCATACAATGCTACTTTAGTAGAAGTAGAACCCGGATTGATAACTAAAACTTTCAACAGGTTCACCTGCCCTTCTTAATACATAATATGAAGTTCTATTACAATTTTTGAGTGTTATTAAAAATTTTTTAACCTTACAATATTTTAATTCTACATATTTATCAAAAATCCTTCTCTTAAATTAAAATTTTTTTATAAAGACTTTATATTTTGTGGAATTGATAGATTTTTAGCAAAATTAACAGGCGGGAATTACCCGCCTATTGAATATTAACAGTTACTTTTTCAGGTTTAATCCTAATTATTTGCAAATTCAAGTTAGTATTTATATTTACAGTTAAAGAATGATCACCCATTGGCAGATTGGTTACATCTATATATGCGTTAAAATCGGAAGCTGTAGCTCCATTAACTACACTTTCTGGGCCAGATATAGTAATGACTAAATCTGGATTTTGAATTACAACATTTTTGTTGTCTGCTCCTTTTATATCTATATTGCTTATAGTAATCTCTTTAGTCGCTATTTTTTGTATATCCACATATACTTTTGCATTAATATCACTTTTAACAAGTTTCACACCATCTGGCAAATCAAAAGGTACATTTTCAGTGACAGGTTCATTTTTCCCAGAAATATCGATTTGCTTAGTACTTATAGATTTTATCGTATTTAGGACAGTCTCATCACCAGTAATATACACATACTCTGGCAGTACATTTACAGATGCTATCATATATCCTTCCATTGGTTTTCCGAATATTTTAGGAACTACAGGCACACGTATAGATTTATTTACAGGAATATATACTTCCACAAGATTAGGAGTAATAGTAACGCCTTTTACTTCTTTTCCTTCTCTGTCAACAGCAACCACTGGAACAGAGATTTTTACATCCTCTTTTTTATAAGAAACATTGACCCCAGCTATCACATTTTTTATAAGATTAATTTTACTTTCTGGCCCAATCACCAATACTTCTCCCGGCGTGGGGACAGCAGGTTGCATAGCATAGCCATCCATCACATTGCCAATTACTTTTACAGTAACTGGCATTTGCGTTTTTGCAATATTATCTATTTCTACTTTTATTTCTGACGGATTTATTGAAACTAAAGAGACATTTCTAGGTAATCCTTCCACTGTAACAGGAATGACATTTGTCCCGTTAGAATTTACTCTGCTTAGATCTGCAAAAGCTGATATATTCTGAGCTGCTATATTTAAAACATCACTTCGTCTTCCTCTTACTTTTACATTCACTGTATAATTTTTTTCGTCTAAAACAATAAGTCCTTTTTTCTCTAATGTATCGCTATTGGTTAATTTGACAGGCACATTGCTTATTTCATAAGGAATCTCTGGATTCTCTTCTCCCATTACATAAAGCCACAGTAAAAAAGCCAATACTACTGACAGCAGTTTTATTGTAAAATCTTTAGTCAGCATGTTTGTTCCCCCATTTTTTCCATACAGGCTTCTTGTTTTCTTTTACTTCAAAGATGCTGGACAATACCTCTTTCAAAGTTTTTGCATCTAAATGTCTTGAAAGTCTGCCATTTTGTGCAAGAGAAATAGTGCCTGTCTCTTCAGAAACGATTATCGCAACTGCATCAGATATTTCAGTAACACCTATCCCCGCTCTATGGCGTGTTCCCAATTCACTGCTTAGATTTTGGTTGTCTGTTAAAGGCAAAAAACAACCCGCCGCCATAATCCTATCTCCACGAATTATGACAGCTCCATCGTGTAAAGGCGTATTCGGTATAAAGGTATTTATTAAAAGCTCGCTGGAAATCTTAGAATCCATGGCTATACCAGTTTCAATAAGTTCATTAAGGCCTGTCTCCCTTTCTAAAACAATTAAAGCCCCTATTTTTGAGCGAGACAAAAATTGCACCGCATCGCATATCTCTCCCAGCACCTCTGACATATCTTTTTCCTCTTCATTAAAAAAGAAGAAATTTTTACCCAAGAATCCACTCCTACCCAAAGATTCTAATCCACGCCTTAACTCCGGCTGAAAAACAATTAAAAGCGCAATAACCCCTACCGTCATAGCATTTCGCAATATATAATTGACTGTCCTAAGTTGTAGCCATTCACTCACTTTGGTAATCACAATTAAAACGGCAAGCCCTTTAAGCAACTGCTCTGCTCGTGTTTTGTGTATTACCAAAATTAAGCGATATAGGACATAAGCTATTATTAAAATATCTATCACATCGTTAATGCGCATTGTTTTTATGATATCTATAAGTCCATTAAACAAAAAGTTCACCTCTCAAGGCTTTGTGGTAAATTGTGTGTACATATTAATTATACAACAAATTTGAATAAAAAATAATTTAAACTGAATTAAATTTTAATTAAAGTGGAAAAATTATTTTAGCAAAAAATAAGGAGGATGAAAATGAATAAAGATGAAATTATAGAAAAAAATATAAAGGAAAAATTAGAAAAGGAAAGGATGTCTTACGGAGCAGATGTAAATGTCCGATGTATAAATGGTTATGTAACTTTGTATGGAATAGTAGATAACTTATCCGAAAAAAATTATGCTCAAAAAATAGCAGAAAGCGTAGAAGGTGTAAAAAAAGTAGAAAATAATATCACAATTGCAATAGACAGCAAAATAACAGACAAAGATATAAAGCAGGGTGTTTTGAGAAACCTTCAAAACTCCAAATTTCATGAAGAAATAGGAGAATTAGGTGTTGATGTAACCGACGGTACCGTAACTTTATATGGGAAGATTAATAACGCACAGCAAGAAATAGAAAGCATAAGTCAAGCAGCTCAAGCCATGGGTGTCAAAAGTGTAATAAGCAAATTAGAACTTAACAAAGAGCATAAAATAGATGATGTATCTCTCGTAAATTTAGTAGTACAAAAGCTGTCTCGTTATGATTTGAGTTTGCCTGATTTAGTTATTACAGCAAACAACGGGGCAATAACATTAAGTGGATATGTGAATAATTTAAAAGAAAAAGAATTAGTCAATGAAGCAGCTCAAAGCGTAAATGGGGTAAAAAAAGTGATAAATCATATAAAGATTAGAGAGAAGTCATAGAAAGATATGTTATTCTATGACTTCTATTCTTATGTCATTCTTTTCTACTTCTTTTTTCAATGGATTTATCACATCTCCATGAAGTATAACATCCAGAGCAGACCTTAAAGACTTGCCTACTATTATCTCGGTTATATTGTTTTCTTTCGCAAATTCTGCCAGCGTTTTTGAGATTTTTTTACCTACCAAAATAGAAACTCTGCCACCCATTTTTTGTGCTAAATCGAAGAGCTCTAGTAACACTTTGTTTTGTTTTAAATCATTAGAGATGTCGTTATTTTTGTTAACGTATACAACACAAAACTCACCATTAGTTTCTTTTGCTCTTTCAGCACCTCTTTCCACAAGCCTGCGGCAGCTTTTCTGCGGGGTCACGCATACCATGATCCTGCTCTTCACGCCAGGCTCGTAACTTAAAACCATTTTAATAAACCCCTTTCAGGTGCATACTTTCCCTTCCAATATTATTATATGTGAATTCTCTACTTTATGTCAAATTTATTAATAAGCCTTATATTCTTTTTAGATGTAACTGGTTTCTTTTTTTAATCCTTTTATAAATTCTTTTAAATACCTTATATCTTCTTGAGAAGGTGTTTTACCTCCATAAACTGTTTCATTGTATATCCGCGTAACTTCACTGAAACCTATATATCCATTTCCTAAGACTCTTTTTTGATATTCCAAAGGAGTTTCTGTATCTAACATTTTCAAGCCTTTTTTAGCTAAATACTTTACAATTTTTTCATAATAATATATCGTCAAAAACTTATTGTCCAAATTATTAATTTTTTTCTTCCGATCCCACCAATATAAAGAAATTATTGTCACTAAAGTCACTATCAATATTAAGCCAAAACGTAAAATATTAAATCTATTATCACTAAAAGAAGCAATTTCCTGAGAAGTTGTCTTCGTATTATCACTTTGTTGCAGTTTATCGACTGTGCTATGGGAATCTTTACTCCCGTTATCTGGTTGTAATTCCATATCATTTTCTAAATTTAAGTGATTATTATTTGAGAGGGACATCGGAAATTCTAATGAGGGATAATTAGGTGTTGGTTCAAAAGTAATCCAACCGTAGTCATCAAAATATACCTCTACCCACGCGTGAGCATTAGCAGCGGTAATCCTGTATTTGCCATCACTACTAGGTGCTGACGGCATTCTAAATCCCACTACATATCTTGCAGGAATTCCAATTGTCCTGAGCATAATCACCATTGCTGTCGCATAATAAGAACAATATCCTTTTTTTAGATCGAATAAAAAATAGTCAACAAAATCTCTATCCGAAGGAGTAGGAGGAACATCTAAAGAATAGGGGTATTGTCTTAAATATTCTTCCACTGCTTTTACCTTATCATAGAGAGTTTTTTTGTCTTTTGTGATAGAATAAGCTAAATCTTTCACTCTTTCTGGTAGAAGAGTAGCTGGATAAGACAAATATCTTCTTCTTTCTTCACCTTTTAAAGTCTCGTTACCTTTTTGCCTCAGTGAATTTAAATCAATTTGTGGCTTTAAATAAGTAACAACATAAGGCTCTCCAGTACCATGAGAGGTTTTTGCTCTTAAGTTTAAATTATCAACTTCATAATAAAAATCATAGCTTAGTTTATAAGGTTGCCAAGGAGAAAAAAGAAAATCTGACTTAATTTTTAGTGGAATTATTGTAATAGTTTTTACTTCAAAATTTACATTATTACTGAAAGTTGGCGGAATTTTATCGCTGCTTTCTACATACATATACTGTTGTCTAGAATTTTCCCATCTACTAGAAAAATTATCATAAATTAAAGGACTTTTTGAGGAATAAGTATAAGTATCATAGACCATTCCCCTAAGGTAAGTGCTTTCATCGGCTTCTACTTCCATTATTAAAAAATTACTCGGTTTCACATTTCCGCCTAATTCATTGGCAAAAGTAGTAAAAACCGTTTCCCCAAACCAATCATCATTAGTGCCTTCGCCATTTCTCCAATCTCTAGTAAAAGGAAAAGTATCATAAAACCAATTATTCAATGTTTCCCACTTAATAGGTTTAAAGTTTTTCGGCATTAATTGAGCGCTGATAGAGGTAATAGAAGATAGAAAGATTGCAACAATCAAAAAAACTGCAATAGGTGCTTTCGCACTGCCTTTTTTAAAATAGTTCTTCATTCCAATATCTATAAAACAAAGCGTAATATAGACTGTCATATAGAAGTAAGCAGCATCTACATAATTATACCACTGCACAACAAAAAACAATATTCCTGAAAATAAAGTTAAAAACCAACTCCTCATGATAATATTTAATAACGTAATAATCAGTGTTACTATAACAACAGTTATTATAATCATAAAAAATCTATATTTTTCTGTTAAAAGGTCAAAGCCTGGAGGCGAAATTGTATAATTCATATAAATATCCGCCCATTTTATAAAACCATCAATATAAGATACAATGTTCACTAATAAGCTACGATATTTGATAAAAACTATGACATCTATAAGCAAAAGGCCTGTAAGCAAAAATATTATCAGTTGTGGCCTTTTGAGCAAAAAAGCAAAAAATATTACTAATGCTATATCTAATAGTAAAAGATAATAGAAAGGATATGCAAATCTAAAGCCGCCAACAGCAGATAATATAACCACAAGAGACAGAGCAATTGTCATAATGTGTTCATGCAAACTCTTTTTTAGCTCTTTTGACATCTTTCTTCCCCCAGAAAACAACTTCGATATCTAATTTGTTAATTTTATCTTCAATTTCTTTTGGGTCATTAACATAATAAATTATTAATTCTCTATTACTGTTTCTTAAATTCACTAGTTCTCCTAAAATTACATTATTCAAATAAGGAGTTATTAAAATAAGAGTTACATCATAGGGAATACTTTTATATAATCTCAAAAAGTCCTCTAGACTTTTTTCGTAAACTGGAAAATTCCTTAAAGAAACCTCAATAAAATTTTTAAAATCATTAATCCTTCTCCCTTTCACTTGAACCATACCAGTATTGTAATCTATAACACTTACAGGTATGCCGTGCAAAAGGCAAAATTTCGCTATAGATAACATGCACTCCGCACTATTTTCATCCATTATTCCTTGGGTATCCATAGCAAAATGGTTTTTATCTAAATCCCACAAAATATAAACTTCACTCATCGCGGATACTTGAAATTCTTTCACATAGAATTCTCTTTTCTTTGCTGACACCTTCCAATGAATCCTTTTAATACTGTCGCCATAATTGTACTTTCTTAATTGCGATATATTAGTATAATCCTCAAAAGCTTTATTTTCTGCCTCTATATTCCCTAATTGTTGTCTTGCCTTCAATTCCACCTCTATATTATGAACCCTTGGTAGCACTACAAACTTTAATTTAAAATCATATTTCTTTACTACCTTAAAAATTCCAAAAGGATCTTTTATCTCTACTTCAAAAGGTCCAAGAAAATATATTCCTCTTTTTGTAATCACAAATTTTTTTTGTACCTTTTTATTTTTAAAAGGCATAAGATACCATTCTTCTGATTTAACTTTAGCATTTAGTGGAGAATAGTCAATAATTTTGAGATTAAAAACAGGAAAAAAACTATTGTTTATCAAGGTTACTTCATAGGCTATCTCTTCTCCAACAGTAATTTCATTTTTATGAGATATAACATGGATATATATAGAATTCTTTATATGCCTTATATACAGGTAATTCAAAAGGATAAAAAATGCAAATTCATAGACAAGCAAATAAAGTATTTTCCCACCGCTAAAAATGGCAAAGGCAAAAGAAACTATTAGGAGCAATAAAAGGAAAATTTTATTATGCATATCTTTTTATCACCGGCACCTTTGTGGTATCTACAATATTTTTAATAAACATTTTCTCGTCCAATCCTTCAAATCTTTCTTCATTTTTTAAAATGATTCTATGAGATAACACAGGTACCGCTAATTCTTTTACATCATCTGGTAAAACATAATTTCTCCCTTCGCAAAAGGCCTTTGCCTGAGCAGCCCTCATTAAATTTACAGTAGCTCTTGGACTTGCACCTAACCTTATTGCTTTGCTTTTTCTGGTATTAGCAACTAATGTGACAATATAATTTCTGACCAAGTCATCTACATAGACAGACTTTACCTTCATTTGCATTTCCTTTATGTCTTCAGCATCGGCTACTGGAGAAAGAGACTCTAAAGGGTCCTCTTTCTCAAAATTTTTTAAAATCCTCATTTCTTGATATTCATCGGGATAACCTATCTCTATTTTTATCATAAATCTGTCCAATTGAGCTTCTGGCAATCTAAAAGTCCCTTCATATTCAATTGGATTTTGGGTAGCCAATACCATAAAAGGCTTAGGTAAAGAATAAGTAACCCCATCAACAGTTATTTGTCTTTCTTCCATTGCCTCCAAAAGGCTAGATTGAGTCTTAGGAGAAGTTCTGTTGATTTCATCAGCTAAAACTATCTGACTCATTATAGGACCTGCTTTAAATTCAAAGTCATTCTTTAATTGATTGTAAATAGTTATGCCTATAACATCTGAAGGCAACAGGTCCGGTGTAAATTGTATTCGTTTAAATTTAAGATTTACTGATTTAGCCAAAGCCTTAACTAAAGAAGTTTTTCCTACACCGGGAACATCCTCAATTAGGACGTGCCCTTCAGCCAATAAAGCTATTACCACAAGTTCAATAACTTTTCTTTTTCCTATTATTACCTTTTCTATATTCTCTATAATTTTTTCTACAGCAATATTCTCCATTTTTACCCCACCATATATTCAAATTATTTTTAGAATTTCCAGCATATTATTTATGACATAATCCGGTTTTGCTTCCTCTAAGAGATTAAAGGGCAAGATTGTCCATTTAACAGCCGCACTTTTTACTCCAGCATTAGAAGCACATAATATGTCATAAGGACTGTCTCCCACCATTAAAGTCTCTTCTTTATTAGCATTGAGTAGTTCCAAAGCTTTCAAAATTGGATCCGGATTTGGCTTATGTTTTTCTGTGTCCTCCAATGCCACAATTACCTTAAAATATTTTTCCAGGTCAAAAAGCCTTAACCCCCTTATAGCCAATTCTCTCCTCTTAGATGTAACTATACCCATTTTAATTCCATTTTTATACATGAGTTCAAGGGCTTCTTTTACATCTTTTCTTATTCTGGTATATTTATCATGATTAAACTCATTGTATTGTCTATAAGTATCCAGCATTAAATCCCATTTGTCTTGGCTAAATCTTTTTAAAGTTATTGGAAGGGGTTCTCCAAAATAAGGAGTAACGTCTTCCGGTTTTACGGTATATCCTAAATGCTTTTCTATTGTGTATTTAAAAGACTCAATAATAAGTTCATTGCTATCAATAATCGTTCCATCTAAATCGAAAAGTACTGTTTTTATCCCCATATTATCTCCCTTCATAAATTCTCTTCTTCTTTTAGTATACAAAAAAAATCACTTCATAACAAGATATGAAGTGAAAAATTTTGCTATTCTGAAACTTTTTGAAAATAATGTATTAAACCTTTATATATTGCCCAAGCAATTTTATATTGATAATTTTCGTCATTTAAAAGTTTTTCTTCTTCAGGATTTGACATAAAGCCACATTCCACAATAACTGCCGGCATTTTAGCGTTTCGCAAAAGGTAATAACTATTAGAACTTTTAGCCATCCTGTCGTTATTAGGATCTAACGTATTTCTTAACTCTTGTTGAATAAGTTCTGCTAATAGTTTACCTTTTTCAGAGTTATTTTGATAAAATACCTGTGCCCCCTTGTATTTAGATTGACTAAAACTATTTAAATGAATACTAATTAAAACATCTGCTATTACTTCATTTGCTTTTACCACTCTATTTTTTAAATCCTTTGAAAGAGAACTATCTGACAAAGTGTCGTCTTCCCTTGTCATCACTACAATACCACCACTTTCTTCAATAAGTTCTCTTAATTTTTGAGCAATTTCAAGATTTAACTCATCCTCATCTTTTCCATATCTTCCAGGTTTGCCAGGGTCTGGTCCTCCATGTCCTGCATCTATGACAACAACTTTATTCATTATTGGAACAGTTTTAAAAGCAGCTATATAATACCCTTTTTTAAAACTATATAGCCCTACTATTAAACTTACTATTAGTAAAAACATCATCCATCTTTTAAATACCATGTCCCCATCCCCTTATCTTTTAGTAAAAATTATTCATCTAAAAAAGTTTATATGTCACTTAATAATAAAATCCACATATTATGATTAAAGGAAGGGGGTAAAAATATGGTCACTTTAGAATTCACATACGTAGTACAACCAGGAGACACGGTATTTTCAATTGCTAAAAAATTTAACACCTCAGTTGACGCTATAATCACAAGAAACAACATTATAAATCCATCTTTAATATATCCTGGACAAAGGCTTATTATTCCAGTACAAGGAAGTTATTATACTGTCCAGCCTGGAGATACTCTATATCTTATTGCTCAAAAATTTAATGTTCCTTACGAAACTATCATTTATACAAATAATCTCACATACCCTTATACAATATATCCGGGTCAAAAGCTATTCATCCCTGGAGTAAAAATAATCGCACCACAACCACCACTACCTTCACCGCCTCCCGCACAAAAGCCTTGTCCAACTTATTACACAGTACAGCCAGGAGATACTTTATGGACTATAGCACAAAAATTTGGAGTATCATTGGAGGAGCTAATTAAAGCAAACTATTTAATAAATCCAAATATGATATACCCTGGACAAACATTAATAATTCCTTGTCCTACATCGCCACCCATTGAATATCCCACACTAAAGATTGGAGATAAGGGCCCCTTTGTAGTAAACTTGCAAGCAAGACTAAAATCTTTGGGCTTTGACCCTGGTCCTATTGATGGTATCTTTGGAAGAAAAACAGAAGAAGCCGTAAAAGCGTATCAGCAAAGCAGAGGACTTCCAGTAACAGGAATTGTCGATAATGTGACATGGAATGCACTCTTGTTTGGAACTCCTCCTGTTACTACTCCTACACCACCAGGAAAAGTTTATATAGTAAAACCTGGTGACACTTTATGGAATATAGCAAAAACTTTCAATACAACAGTAGACGCTATATTAAAGGCAAATGCAGATATTAAAGACCCTAATTTGATTTATCCCGGTCAGAGAATTATAATTCCTACATCTTCACAGGAAATAGCCTACAACCAAGAAGTACAAGAAATAAATGCAGAACAAGAAGAAAGCAAAGAAGAATAAAGTCAAAAAATAGTCAGGAAAAATCCTGACTATTTTTTGACGCTGTCTATATATTTTTCTGCTACATAAGCTGCTGTTGCACCATCTCCAGCAGCCGTTATAACTTGTCTTAAAGATTTATGCCTTATGTCTCCAGCTGCAAAAACTCCAGGTATATTTGTCCTCATATCATCATCTGTCATGATATATCCATATTCATCAAGTTCCACAATCCCTTTCACTAATTCTGTATTTGGTGAATAGCCAATAGCCACAAAAACTCCTTCTACATCTAAAGTACTTTCTTCACCTGTTTTAACATTTTTAAGTTTGAGTCTTTCTACTCCATACTCTCCTTCTACATCAACTACTACAGTATCCCAAACAAACTCAATTTTTTCATTTGCGAAGGCTTTTTCCTGTTCAATTTTCGTAGCTCTAAGTTCATTTCTTCTATGAATTATATAGACTTTTTTTGCAAATTTAGTAAGGTATAACGCATCTTCTACTGCTGTATTCCCTCCGCCTATAACTGCCACTGTGGCATCTCTGTAAAAAGCTCCGTCACAGGTAGCACAGAAGGAGATACCAGCCCCTATAAATCTATCCTCGTTTGGAACACCTAACTTTTTAGGTGTAGCGCCCATCGCTAAAATAATAGCTTTTGCTTCATAAGTTTTATTAGAAGTCTTAACTTTCTTTACATCCCCTGTAATATCTAGGCTCTCAACATCTTCATTAACAATCTCAAGGCCGTGTTTTCTCACCTGTGCCTCCATCTTAGCAATAAGGTCAGCACCACTTATCTCTTCATAACCGGGGTAATTTTCTAACTGATAAGTATTTACTATTTGCCCTCCCAGATAAGTTTTTTCAATAAGTACCGTTTTAAGCCTTGACCTTGCAGCATACAATCCAGCAGTAAGTCCCGCAGGACCTCCTCCTAAAATAATTAGATCGTACATAATAAAATCACTCCTCCTTTGAAAATAAAATATAATAATGGAAGCAGTAAAAACACTACTTCCATTATTATATCACAAACTTTTTATATTTACATCATCCCAACGGGTTGTCTAAATTTGTTCCTTGCCTCTTGTATATCTTGAGGTGGAGCCGGTTTGACAGGATACCATCCTCTTTGATTTATAGAATTCCAAACTGTCCTTTGATCTTCTAAAGTAGAATTTAAAAGATTGATATATTCTCTTCTTATGCTTTCATTTGCAGACTCGACTGCTGCATGGCTGAACATTTCTATTGCTAATTTGTAATTGCCCAGTACATTCATCATAATATCCTTGTCACTAATTTGCGTACTCCCATACATATTTTTACACTCCTCCTAACTTAAATGTTTTAGCAAAGAATTGAAATTGTTTTGACATCTATCTGCAAGATTTTGGCATAAAGCTTTAAGCTGTGGATCTTGACATCTTGTAGCATAATCGTTTAAAGTTTTTGTCATATTTTGCTGTAATGATAAAATATCATCCAAATAAAGTAATTCTTTGGTTGATAGTTGCATACATATCCTCCTTTTTATCAAATTTCATTTTTAATATGTGCACAAAAACAAAAAATATGCAGAGTTTTTCTGCATATTTTTTATTTTATATACCCTTTCCTTTTTAATTTTTCGATATGTTCTTTAAGTTTTTCTTCAATATTTATATTATACTTTTCTTCCAAGACAAACATCATTGAAACTGCGACTTGAGCAACATCTAAAAGTTCTTCTGAAATTTTTTCCATTATCTCTTTTTCGCTTAAAGTGACATTTTCTCCGTTTAAACCTCTAAATTTTCCTATAGCTTGTGCCAATTCTCCCGCTTCTTCCATTAATTTAAGGGCAGTAGATTCCAGTGAGGGTGTCAAATTATTAAGCTTTGGCAAACTTATTTCTTTAAAGCTGGTTTTCATGATTTCATCTCCATCTTTTAAGCTTTTTTTCGCCTTGCCATAAAGGTTGCTAACTGGGGCGCTACTTCCTTAATCAAATCAAGCATCTTAAAAGAAACATTCCTTATATCCCACTGAGCTTCATTAGTGCATCTTAAATTTGCAAAATGATCAAAAGCCCATAAATCAGCATTCATAAGAACCAAGCGTTTGTGTGCATTTGTTACCACGTAAGGACTTACTTCAGGCAATTTTTCTTTTAATTCTATAAACAATTCCTCTGAAGCCTTTATCGCTTTTATTAAAATTTCGGAAGCCTTTGCTTTTTCGATATTTGGAGGAATAACAAAACCATTTTCAACTGTCGGTTCACCGCAATCAAAGACAATAGTTCTATGCCTTAAAAGCTGATGCCAATTAGCTTCACTTATCTTTAATTGAAATTTAAATCTGACCGATTTAAATGCCTCTATTAAATGGTCAAATTCCCCTATATCTTCAACTGCCTGCTGCAAGATTTTACTTTTCCCCTCTTCGTTTATCTCCTTCACTGTTTTTCTCACCGCTTCAAAACTTTTACCTGAATATGTAAATAAAATATGCATAATTACAATATCTACCGGAGAATATTCACTATCTTTCCCTGTATAGTCTATTAAAATGACATCCTCATCTGAATCTGAAAGCTCATCCTCCTTTACAATACTTGCTAAATTCTTTAATCTATCGTAAACTTTTAATTGATAAACAGTAGGAGTTGTATGTCGTAACATGCTTGGTGCAATTTTTTCCCCTTGTTCTACTATTCTTTCGGCTAATAACTTTGCCTCTTTAGTAGGATGCGCGAAAAGTTTTCTCACTATATCCTGTAAATCTAAGGCATTTAAAGCTACTGCAAAACTTGTCTTGGTAGCTAGAAGAAGTGCATATCTTGCATCTTCAAAGGCAATTTTACTAATCCTATTGTAAAATCTTTCTTCACTTTCCCCCTCTTTTTTCTCTTCCGCTCTGGCTAAATATTCTGTCAAAACTTCTACAAGTTTTTCATAGGCATCATAGGAGTTGTTCCAGACTTTTAAAAACTTTTCTTTCAAATCAGGCTTCCCTTCTAATTCTTTTGGTATCACTACTTTATCTCTTGTAGGCTTTTGATACCTTTGGCTCCACTCTATAAAGGCAGGCCGCCTGTTCATAAGTTCAATATCTCCTGACAAATGCCTTGAGACATCTTCCACGCACAAGTGCATTAAATGCTGCTCAGCAATAGAAGAATGTCCAAATCTTTCAACCCACTTTTCGTGAAATTCTTTCGCCTTTTGTATTGCTTTTTCTAAAGGTATGTTATGTTTGGGGATGTAGTCAGTTATGTTTAAATCTCCATCTGTCAAAGACTCAAGTATATTAAGCCTCCAGCTGGTATCTCTTCTACTTACCTTCGAATTTATAGGTGGAATGATAAACTCCGGCAATGAATGTATAAAATAGACAGGTCCGTATACGTCTGTCACAAAATTTTCTAAAAGCTTCTCCTCTTCAGGAGTCAATTTTCTCATTTTCATGTCAAAAACTCCCTTCAAAATTATAAAACCGACCTTTTCGACATTTTATATTATTATACCATAAACTTTTGCTGTAAAAAACAAAAAACAGTTATCACTGATAACTGTTTTTTACAACTGGTGACCCATCCGCGACTCGAACGCGGGACACCCTGCTTAAAAGGCAGGTGCTCTACCTCCTGAGCTAATGGGTCATATGGTGGAGGGAGATGGATTTGAACCATCGAAGGCGACAGCCAACAGATTTACAGTCTGCCCCCTTTGGCCACTTGGGTATCCCTCCACATTTTTAAAACAATAAAAAGTTTTGCTTGAATCTTTAATAAAAATCACGTAGCTTATTTTATCATATAGAATTCTATTTGTAAAGGGCTTTTATGCAGTTATTTTTGTGTAAAAATATGTAAACAATTTTGGAATTTGATTTATTTTTGTTTTTCTATATAATTAAGATAGTAATCACATAGTTTTTAATACATAGCAACTCAAAAATATTGGAGGAAAAAATATGAAATTTGTTTCATGGAATGTAAATGGCTTACGGGCCTGCTTGCAAAAAGGGTTTATGGATTATTTCAAAAAAGTAAATGCTGATATTTTTTGTATACAAGAAACCAAATTACAGCCCTATCAGACAGACCTTGAAGAACTTAATTTAGAAGGTTATTTCGCTTTTTGGAATTTTGCTGAAAAGAAGGCTTATTCAGGAACTGCTGTATTCACAAAATATAAACCTTTATCCGTTAACTACGGAATAGGCATCCCTCAACATGACAATGAAGGAAGAGTTATAACGTTGGAATATGAAAAATTTTACTTAGTAAATACCTATACTCCTAATTCTCAAAGAGGATTGACAAGACTTTCTTACAGAATGGAATGGGAAGAAGACTTTCGAAATTATTTGCTAAAATTAGATTCTGTAAAACCTATAATTTTATGCGGAGATTTAAATGTAGCCCATAAAGAAATAGATATAAAAAATCCATCTGCTAATAGAAGAAATGCAGGTTTTACAGATGAAGAGAGAGAAAAAATTACAATTCTATTAAGCTCTGGATTCATTGATGCTTTTAGATATTTTTATCCAGATAAAAAAGATACCTATACATGGTGGTCCTATATGCATAACGCAAGAGAAAAAAATATAGGATGGAGAATTGACTATTTTATTGTTTCAGAAAGGTTAAAAGATTATTTAATTGATGCAGAAATTCATTCAGAAATATTAGGAAGTGATCATTGCCCTGTTGTTTTACTCTTAAAAGATGAACTCATAGAAAATTAATAAACCCCAACTGGGGTTTATTAATACTTATCTTTCCTTATACCAAATTCTGCTGATTCTACCCATTCCTCTGCCTTTCTTACATGGTCAATTAGATTCTCAAAAATCTCTTTATGACGATTTTCTTCACTTATTAAAAATTCAAAAAGTCTTTTTTCCAAATCATCATTTGCTTCTTTTAACATTTTTTCATATAATTCTATACTTTCATTTTCTATCTTTAAAGCGAATTGATATATTTCAAGTTGTTCAGGTTTAAATCTTACATTACTTTTAATCTCATCTTTATTTTTAAACACATTAGTAAATTTCTTTATTATTTCACTTTCCTTTAAATCGTATATATTCTTTTTAGCCCAATTTTCAATTATTTCTGCATGTTTTTTCTCATCATTAGCTAAATCTAAAAATAAATTTTCCAATTCATTCCCTTTATTCTTTTGTGCTTGTTCTTTGTAATATTTTTCACCATCTTTCTCCATCTGAATTACAAATTCTACATTTGTCACTTTGAATCACCCTTTCAAAATAATGTCAAAGGGCTTTCATTTTTTATGATGAAAGCCCTATAATTTATTATTCAACCTCTACTTTTTTGCTGTTTTCCCATAGACCATGTATATTGCAATAACTTGTAGCATAAATTATACCTGATTTTTCAACTTTAAACTTTATAGTTATATCAGGCTCTGTAAAAACGCCGTATTCTCCATGGCTATTCATCACATAATTCCCTATTTCAACAGGGAATTTATCCCCTTCTCCATAAAAATAAACCTTCAGCCATTTAATATGGTGCTCTAATGTATTTGGATGAGGAATCTCCTCTCCAATATTAACTCTTAGTTCTACTATTTCTCCTTTTTTTACTTTGTCTTTTATATGTATTACAGGTACATGCTTTTCACCTTTCCAATCTCCACTTTGATATAATTCACCAAATTTACCCATATTAAACCCTCCTAATCATTTTTTATGAAACATTTCCATATTTTCCTGTAGTGTCTCTAAATCTTCCTCATGCTCAATTTCATCTTCTAATATTTCTAATATTAAATGATAAGTTACAGGGTCAACATCTTTCAATTCTGAAAGCATTTTATTATAAACTTCAATAGCACATTGCTCACCTTTAATATTTTGTTCTAACAATACTTTCACATCCGGATTATCTGGCACATCATATCCACAATTGGTCAGTTTATACCAATCTTCTGGCTTTACTACAGGAGTTCCCCCTAATTTGATAATGCGTTCAGCTATTTTTTCTGCGTGTTCTAATTCTTCACCTGCATGTTCTGAAAGTTCAGCTGCTACAGCTCCCCCCATAGGTCCTCTGACAACTTTGGCCCCTATCCAATATTGATAGTATGCTAACCACTCATCAGCAAAAGCTTTATTTAGAGCCTCAATAATTTTGTCTACATCTTTCCCCACTATTTCTCTTCCTTTTGTTCCCACGGAAATCTCCTCCTAAATTTTATTATTTTTAATTTATATTATTTTCACACATATTAGCTAAGTTATCAACTATATTAAAATCTTATTTTGTACTTTAATCCAACATTTTATTTTACTTCGTCTTTAGTTTCATTATACCATAGAATTATTAAAAATCAAAAAAACTTTTATAAATTTTTATTCGACAAAATATTACAAAATAATGATTTCTTTTTGAAAAATAGTTATGATATAATAATATAAAATGTTATTTAATAATAACTTAAGGAGAGGTGAAAAATGGATTACACAATTTTAATTGGTGGGGAAGCTGGACAAGGCATTGACACAACTGCAAATCTTCTAGCAAAGATTTTGAAAAGACACGGCTTTTATGTCTTTTCCAATAGCGATTACATGTCTAGAATTAGAGGTGGACATAATTTCATACAAATAAGATTTTCAGATATTCCTTTACATTCTCATATTTCAAAAAATGATATAATACTTGCGTTAAATAAAGAAACTATTGAAATCCATCGTAAAAACCTTTCTAAAACTGGTGTTATAATATGTGACAAAGATATTCCTTCAGATGGCATAAAAGAAAAAGCGTTGGCACTTCCTCTTTTGGAAACTGCAAAAGAACTAAAAAATCAAAAAATCTTTACAACAGTGGGATTAGGCGCTATTCTTAAATATTTCGATTTAGATTTTTCTATAGGAGAAAAAGCAATAAAAGAAGAGTTTAATAAAGATATAGCAGAACTCAATTTACAGGCCTTAAAAAGAGGCTATGCCCTTATTGATGCAAAAATTTCTTTAAAAGCATCAGAAGATAAAAATATACTAATAAATGGAAATCAATCTGTGGCCTTAGGTGCAATTTCTGCTGGATGTAAATTTTACTGTGGATATCCCATGACCCCTTCTACTGGAATACTCTCCTTTATGTCCTATCACTCTAATGAAATGGGAATAGCAGTAGAGCAAGTGGAAGACGAAATAGCAGCTCTTAATATGGCATTGGGTGCTTCCTATGCTGGTGTTAGAGCTATGACAGGTTCCTCAGGTGGTGGTTTTGCACTAATGGTAGAAGCTCTTAGTCTAGCTGGAATGATTGAAGTCCCTGTGGTAGTTATTGACGTGCAAAGACCTGCACCAGCAACGGGTTTCCCTACTAGGACCGAACAGGCTGATTTGCAATTTGTAATACACGCAGGGCACGGTGAATTTGCAAGAATGGTAATTGCTTTAAGAGATGTAGAAGATGCCTTTTACCAAACGGCAAGAGCTTTTAATATAGCCGAAAAATATCAGATTCCTGTTTTACTTTTAAGTGACCAACACTTAGCAGATAGCTTAAAAACTGTAAAGCCTTTTGATTTTGATAAAATCACCATAGAAAGGCATATATCTGGAGAAGAAGCCATAACAGAGGAAGAGTATAAAAGATACAAAATAACGCAAACAGGTATATCTCCCCGCATATTGCCTGGAAAAATACCTGGACAAATCGTTTTAGTAGATAGCGATGAACATGATGAATGGGGACACATAACAGAAAGCGCTGTTATAAGAAAATCTATGGTAGAAAAAAGACTTAGAAAATTTGAATATTTAAAAAATGAAATACAGGAGCCTTGGTTTATAGGAAAAGAAAATCCTGAAAATTTAGTAATAGGCTGGGGTTCGACTTATGGTGCAATAAAAGAAGCTGTTGAGAATCTGGTTGATGAAGGAATCTCCGTAGGAGCCTTAATATTTGGCGATATATGGCCTTTACCGACACAAAGACTTTTAGAGTTAAGCAAAAACGCTAAAAAAATAATAGATATAGAACAAAATGCTACAGCTCAGCTTGAAAGTTTGATTAGGCAAGAAGCTCTTATAAAAGCAACTCACAAAATTTTAAAATATGATGGCCGTCCTTTTAGTAGTGATGAAGTATACGAAAAAATAAAGGAGGTACTCTCATGAAATGCGAATATAAGCTTTATGACCCCTCTTGGTGCCCTGGCTGTGGAAACTATATGATAAGAACTGCATTAAAACAAGCTTTGGAAGATTTAGAATTAGAACCTCATGAGGTGGTTTTAGTTACAGGGATAGGTCAAGGAGCAAAAATGCCCCACTATATAAAAGTAAATGGATTTAATGGCTTACATGGAAGAGCTTTGCCTCCAGCCATCGGAATAAAGTTAGCAAATAAAAATTTAAAAGTAATTGTAGAATCCGGTGATGGTGATACATATGGAGAAGGTGGCAACCACTTTATACATGCAATAAGAAGAAATATAGATATTGCCCACTTTGTACACGATAACCAAATATATGGCTTGACAAAAGGTCAAGCTTCACCAACAACTGCCAAGGGTCAAAAAACTACTCTGCAATTTGACGGAGTAAAGTTAGAACCTTTAAATCCTCTAGCTTTAGCCTTGACTATGGGAGCAGGATTTGTAGCAAGAGGTTTCTCTGGAGATATCCCCCATCTTGTAAATCTAATGAAAGAGGCAATATTATATAAAGGCTATGCTCTACTGGATATTCTTCAGCCTTGTGTTGTCTGGAATAAAGTTAATACTTTTGCTTGGTATAAAGAAAGAGTATATCATCTACCAGAAGATTACGACTACACAAATAAAGAAGAAGCCCTTAAAAAAGCAATGGAATTTGGAGATAAAATTCCAATAGGTATAATTTACAAAGTCGAAAAGGAAACTTATGAAGAAAAATTTGATTTTATAAAAAACGGTCCTCCTTTAGTGGATGTAGAGCTTAATCCGAAAAATACGGAAAAATTAATTAAAGAATTTGTTTGATTTATATTTCAAAAAATAGGGACAGTTCATATTAATTTTTTACTAGCTGTCCCTGTTTTTATTATTGAGATTTTCTTTATAACAAAATTAATTTAAAACATCTAAGATTGCTATAGTACATTCATTTTTCTTTTTCTAACACCTCTGCTGTCAAATTATATATTTCATCAAAAAACGCTGCTGCTATTCCAAAAGCCACAAAAGCTTCTACTGTTGCTTCAATCAATACTCTTTTCTAAAAAATTTAACTACTTCCATTACTAAAAGAGGTAGAATTGACATTGTAATAATTATATCCCAGTCATAAATATTAATATTCCTAAGTCCAAATATAGTGTTTATTGGGGTCACAATTAAAATAACCTGTAATAAAATTGCCACTATCAAAGCAAAAATCATGTATTTGTTTGTAAATAATCCTACCCTAAAAATAGATTATTATCAGGTGCTCCTTTGGTAATTAATCTAAAGTCCTCTTTATCCATAATATGTATTGTTGACATCATTTTTCTATCTGAATCAAAGGGTATTTCTGCAATTCTTGGAAATTCTTTTTCTATATCGGCTTCTTTTAGGCCTACCACATCATTTAGCAGGTTAACAATCGCAACTTTCGTAGGATCGCCAATCCCTTTTCCTTCCTCATCTATAAAAGCATCAGTACATAATGCAGCATTTTTTAAAAGGAAATAGTCCTCCTGTTTTACTTCATCTTCTTTTACATTCACTTTTCTATCGTTAATATAAAGCTTCACAACTGTCATCTTGTTCTGTGTAAGGGTTCCTGTTTTGTCAGAACAAATAACACTTGTACTGCCAAGCGTTTCTACAGCCGGAAGTTTCCTTATTATCGCATTTTTCTTAATCATCTTTTGTACGCCAAGTGCAAGCGTAACAGTTATAATAGCAGGGAGTCCCTCAGGAATCGCTGCAACAGCAAGGCTTACAGCCGTCATAAACATATCAAATGCTGGTCTTTTTTGAAGTACTCCTATTGCAAATATTATTGCGCTTATGAGTATGGCAGCTGTTCCTAAATATTTGCTCAATTCTTCAAGTTTTAATTGAAGTGGCGTTTTGACATTCCTTTCGTTTTCTATCAAACCGGCTACTTTCCCCATTTCGGTATCCATACCTGTAGCAATTACAATAAATTTACCTCTGCCGTAAGTCACCGTAGTACCCATGTACACTAAATTAACCCTATCTCCTAAAGGTACATTTTCATTTTCTATTACAGTATCAACTTTGTCAACAGGTACTGATTCACCAGTTAATACTGATTCATCTACTTTAAGGTTTTTAGCCTCCACCAATCTTCCATCTGCAGGTATGATATTTCCTGCTTCTATTAATACTACGTCTCCTATTACAAGAGAAGATGCTTCAACTTCCATTACTTTCCCATCTCTTATTACTTTTGCAAGAGGTTGAGACAATTTCTTAAGAGCTTCAAGAGACTTCTCAGCTTTGTTTTCCTGAACTGTTCCTAATAATGCATTTAAAATTACAACAACTAATATTATACTTGCATCTATTGTCTCTCCAAGAAAAAAAGATATAATTGAAGCAATAATAAGAATTAACACCATATAATCTTTAAACTGTTCAAGAAATAATGAAAATATTGATTTCTTTTTCTTTTCTTTTAAAGCATTTTTACCATATTTAAATAACCTTTCATTAGCTTGCTCTTGTGTCAATCCATTTTTATCATCAGTTTCTAATTCTTTTTTTATCTCTTCTACATCCATATTCCAATATCTTTTCATTAGCAGCCCTCCTTTAAAAATTTTTGCAAAATAAAATAGACCTTTACTTTGTAGTATCCCACAAAGTAAAGGTCTCACTCGCATTTTTTGCTCAATCAGCCGGGCAAAGCCGTCATGACGACTGATTGATTCAGAGTTACTCCCCTTTACTCTATCTAATTAATGAACTGGAGCTGGCAGTGGGATTCGAACCCACGACCTGTTAATTACGAATTTATACAAATGTAGTTTATCAGAATTTTTTTGACATGTCAAGAATGTTTGTAAGACTTGATAAATCAAGCATTTAAGATTATTGTTGAAATATAGAAATTATTTAAATCACTTGAGATTTTCTCAGTTCGCACACAAGTTTTAACTTCACCATGTATTTCTATATTCATCTAATACTTGATTTAATAATATTCTTGCTGCTTTGGTGCCACCTTTGCCAACCAGCTCTCGGAAATGGCGATAAATATCCTGTATAAGTCTATTGTGATGGTCAGAAATTAGTAAAGTTCTCTTTGCTTGAACCATGAAAAGAATTCACATAAGCTTTTTTGATTCTGTGGACACACAAAATTAGCAAAAACAAAAAGAAGTTTTAATTAATTAAAAATGTAACTACCTTCTTCAAAATAAACATTGAAAGCAATATTATGAAGATTGACTAAGGATATTTCGTACATCATACATTATAGACAAAATGTTTCTATGTCTTGTTTATTTAAAGCTTTTAATTTATATTTCCGTTTTTTTAGATAGGTTATTTTTCCTATATTTACCAAGTGAAAAATTATAGCGCAAAATAAATATAACTGATAATAATAGATAATCTATGAAAATACCTATATATACTCCATATAACCCCATTCTGAAAACTAATGTCAAAATAAATATAATTCCTAAACTGAAAAGATTAAGTGCAACAGAACTTAAAAATACCCACATCTCATCATTAATCCCTTGTAAACTGTATTTGTATACAGTGGCTGGTAAATTAAATACATTTGCAATTATTCCAATAACTATATACGAAGATGACATCTTTATCAAATTTACATCATCAGTTATAATATATGGTACTTTATTTCTAAATATAATAACTACTATCGCTATAAATAGCGAAAATAAAAATGATATTATTATGCATAATTTAGGAATATCATTTATCTCAAACAAATCAGATGCTCCTTTACCTTTGCCCACCAAAGTCAAAGATGCAGAAGAATATGCGTACATTGGCATAAGTGCAAAATTAATTATTTGAAATATCAATGTATATGCCGATAATTCTAAAATTCCCAAACGTCCTAATATTGAATTTATACCTATGGTAATTACGGTGGATTCTAAAAATTCCTGTCCCATAAGAGGCAAAGCTGTAATATGCAGTTTTTTTATATTTTTAAAATTTGTGTTATATAATTTAAGTGGTTTGTCTATTCTCACTACAAAAATATAAATTAACACATTTAGAGATAGTGATAAAACAGAGGCTATAGCTGCTCCTGTCACTCCCATTTGAGGAAAACCACATTTCCCAAAAATTAAAACATAACTAAACATAATATTTAGAATACTGGAAATAGTATTTCCATAGAAAATATATTTAGTCTTATTCTTAACTTTTAAATAGGCAGAAAACATAAAAAGAATCATATTTAATCCGACAGAAAGGCTAAATATATTTAAGTAATCCAAAGCTTCTTTTAATACTCTTCCTTTAATTCCAAATAAATGTTGTAATATATGTGTGCCAAATAAGATCGATATAAGAAAAAACAGTATTCCAATAAAAATGCTCACATACATACCTAAAGAAAACAAATTTAAAAACTCGTTTTCATCATTTCTTCCTAAACTTTGTGCTCCATGTATATTAAATGCTATAGCAATCATTCCTAATACACCAGTTACACTATACAATGTATTATCTATTAATCCCACTGCTCCATATGCATCCAATGATATTCTTCCTATCATGGCTTGGCCAACAAGGCCCATCAAAATGCCTGAGACCATATTCACCATTAACGGGAATGCAATGTTGTTGATGCTCTTTATTTTGTTTTTATTTCTCGTTAACCTAATATTAATATTGCTAATCATTATAAAACCATTCCCTACCAAAATTTTCACTTAATGCTCAAAGACGGCAAGCAATATTTTAATGGTTTTATTAAGCAAAAATTTGTTTGCAAGTTCTGTAATTCTAAGGATGATTCTGCCTGCCCTATAAAGCATCCTAAATATTTTAATGGCAAAAAGCATAGAGGCTGTACTAAGTATGCTATTATATCTTCTGATTATAGGTCTTCTATTAATAGAGAGTCCCTATATTTTTATGGCTGTCCACAAATTAAGAATTGAATCAGAAAAATAAATTTAGTTTTAAGGCCCTAGATTTTGAAAAAGCTTATGTCAAAAATATTAATTCTGTAAGCAACATTAATACTTTTGGCCATATTACTTTGCTTACTGTTGATATTGTAACTATTAAGCTAGGTAAATTTGATGAGTTTAAATCTCTTAGTAGTCTGATGCAATCAGCTTAATTTCCACTGAATCTAATTCATACCACTTTTTAATATTTAATTTCTACAGGATATTTATACTTTTTTTGCCACTTCTTTTTTATTTTTTCCTTACTACTTCCTTTGTATTAGATTGTAAGTTTTGATTACTATATATTTGTATGTCATACATATTTTTGTCTTCGTGCGTAATTATTATTTTATTTAATTTAGCACATTCCTAAGTTTTAATAATTAATTATCAAGGAAATAAATTCCACCGCGAGATATCAACTCTAATTTGATTTAGTATTTGATTAGCGGGTAAATGCTCCAGTATTCCATGTAACCCTTCATATTTTCACTCATTTTCGTCGCCCATTTCAGATAGATGGTAAATAATTTCACATTTAACCCTCTTTCCCTTACTTCTTCTACCAACTTTCGAGGGTACTTTCTTCTTTGTTTTGCGAGTGAATCATCTTTTTTAGCTGAACAGTGAGTGACATATATCCTTTTGCTTACCATATTATTCCTAGGGTGACAGTGACATTCCACTTGGCGCCTGCTGGTAGGCAACATGATCATGTTTATTCCACAGTTTCTTGACTTTTTAACCACTTACAGTATTTTTCCGATAACAGATCGCATCCTTTTAAGAGATGGTTAAGATACTTTTTGCTTGGTTTCAGTCCTTCCCTCACTTTGTCTGGTTTAGCTATATAGGTTATAGTTTCTATTTCTCTTCCGTCGTCTAGTTTAACTCTTACTTTTATTCTATTATAATGGTCTGGATACCCTTCGTACCTATCGAGCTTTTCTATATCTGAATCCTGAATTGTATAAAGGATACCTTCAACAACACTTTTCTCATCCTCTACTATATTTGCATATCCTTCTTTAGAATTTCTAGAAGCAATCTTATTAAATTCTAATCTCCATTCTTCCAAAATTGCATGTTCCCGGTTTGAAAAATTAACTCCCCTCTCTCTCATCCGTTCGGGATTCATATTTGATCCATAGGCAAAGTATTTCATATCTTATCACCTATTTTTGTCATTTTAATAACCCACATCCTTTCGCTTTGTTCAAGCATAAATTATAATGAAAGTATGCTTTTGAGCGATATTTTTGACATAATTCTCTAAAGCATGGAGGAGGAAGTGGAATTATTTCTTCCACTCATTGGACTCAAGTCCGCATTTTAACATGTGTAGAATATCTTCTCAAGCACAAATTGGATCTATGTCAATATAGTAGACACAAAAACTCGAAATTTTTATGCTGACTTTTTAATTAAATCCTCAAATTGTTGCAAAGTCTATACCCTATACTACTATGTAGTCTCTTTCTATTATACCAAGATTCAATATACTCAAATATGGCAAGTCTGGCAGTATCAAAATCATGGTAAGTAGCTAAATTTACTTCTTCTTTTTTTAAAGAACCATGAAAAGATTCTATACATGCATTATCATAAGGGCATCCTTTGTGACTAAATGAGTGTTTTATGTTGCCTTTAGATAATATATATTCTTGAAATTTGGCGCTTGTATACTGCGAACCTAAATCACTATGGAGTATAAGCTCCTCCTGTGGGTTTTGAGCATTATAAGCATTTTCTACAGCACGAATAGCAAGCTCTGTATCCATCGTTTTAGAAAATGCATAGCCAATGACTTTCTTGGTATAAAGATCTATTACTGTCGCAAGGTAACACCATTTGTCCTTAACAGTATAAATATATGTTATATCAGTAACCCACTTTTGATTAATTGTAGTGGTAGAAAAATCCCTGTTTAAAATGTTTTCTTTTTCTTCTACTCTATTGTTAGAACTGTAAGGTTTAAACTTTTTGATAATTATAGATTTTATACCTAATTTATTCATAAGTCTTTGGACTCTTTTAAGACTTATATCATAGCCTTTATTTACAAGCATTTTGTGAATTTTGGGAGCTCATTGAAACCTTTAAAACTTCACACATTAATTTAACATCATGATATTTTTTATTTTCATCATTAAACTCAAATATAGAGCTTACTCCTTTGCGAATATGGCCATGGCTTTTTTAATATTTCATTCTCCTCTTCAAGCCTTGCCATCTTCTTTAACATAGCCTGATATTCTGCTACTGTAATTGTTGTGCCTTTGTTGTCTATATTTATTGGTTTTGCTTTTTTTAACCAACCTGATATTGTGGATTTTGAAATGCCATATTCGCTTGAAAGCACTGCTAGGCTTTTACCATGGTTATACAACTCTACTATAGTATTCTTGAATTCATCATTGTATTTCCTTTGTTCTCTTGGCATTTTGTAGACACTTCATCTCTTTATATTTTTATTTTATCTTGGTAGAGTTAAAGTGTCTACAATAATATACTAACACCAAAAAGGGTATCGACACAATGTCGATACCCTTAAAATACGCATAAATGCTGGAGCTGGCAGTGGGATTCGAACCCACGACCTGTTGATTACGAATCAACTGCTCTGCCACTGAGCTACGCCAGCAATAGCTAAAACCTCCATAAAAAAAATTATGGTGCCTCGAAGTGGAATCGAACCACTGACACAGGGATTTTCAGTCCCTTGCTCTACCTACTGAGCTATCGAGGCATAACATAATGGCGACCCAAAAGGGACTTGAACCCTCGACCTCCAGCGTGACAGGCTGGCGCTCTAACCAACTGAGCTATTGGGCCGCATTACTATTTAATTTTTTAAATGGTGGGCCTTCAGGGATTTGAACCCCGGACCAATCGGTTATGAGCCGACCGCTCTGCCAGCTGAGCTAAAGGCCCATATTTGGTGACCCCGACGGGATTCGAACCCATGTTGCCGCCGTGAAAGGGCGGTGTCTTAACCACTTGACCACGGGGCCACAATTTGGCTCCTCAGGTAGGACTCGAACCTACAGCCTACCGGTTAACAGCCGGTTGCTCCACCATTGAGCTACTGAGGAATATTTTTAATTCCGGCAG